>CALVEJ010000012.1 GCA_944326535.1 Candidatus Gastranaerophilales bacterium
AAGAATCTATTGTTTAAAGATCCTTCGGGTTTCACCCGTCCGGAAATCCGCTGTCTTGGATTATTGGCGTTCGGACGACCCCGCCCCGCTATGCGGGGAGCGGGCGTCCGTCCTCACATGGCTGTTCGCTCGTCTGTTTCACAGACTCGACTCCACAGCCGCACAAAATCCGCCTCTTGGATTTCCTTTTCGTTCGGAACTGTCATTCGCTGCCGCTTTCGCTTCTGCTCATTTCGTTCCTCACTTACCGGGTTTCACCCGTCCGGAAATCCGCCTCTTGGATTATTGGCGGTTCAAAAGTTTTAGCACTCTGCTTTGATTTGCTTCGCAAATCTAGCTTCGTCAAACTTTTTCACAAGACGGCATTCCCTCATTTCATTCGGTCAGCCTTGCCAAAATCCGTAAAAAAAAGCTCTAATTTAACATTAGAGCAATACTTTTAATAGGAAGGGAAGGTTAGGAAGTTAGGTAGGTTAGTTAGTGTGAAAGTGTCTCGTCTATTTTTATTAGGTTTATTAAAATCTCGTTTAGTTTATTTAATGCTTGCATATATATAAAGTATATACAAAGTTCAAAATTGCAGACATGAGTATATACTGTTACATTTCTTTATAAAACTATTTGATAATGCAAAAAATATTATTTAGAGGTTTAATAATATTTACGCTAGCATTAACAATACAAGAGACTTTGCAGAAGGTATGAAAATTAGCGGAGTAAAAAATCACGTATCAAATATTCTCGCCAATCCAAGAATTCTTGGTCCGGCAGTTTTTGCTGCAATCGGAGCCGCCAAAACAGTTGAGGACTACAAAAAAGCTGACCCGGAACACAAAACAGTTGTCCTTTTACGAGATGGCGCCATTTTGACAGGTTCTCTTGCTGCTTTTACTCTTATGACACCTTTTACAAAAATGTTCTGTAATACAGAATTCATCGGATCGATTGTAAAGGGTGCACAGAACTTAGTAGAGAGACAAAAAAAATCAATAAAAATTTCGAGTAATGTACTCAGAACAACTGCGGATATAATGAAAAAAACCGAACGTGTACTAAAGGAAGCTATTTCCGGTACAATTAATACTCTGGCTGGTATCGCCGGTGCTGTTTTATCAAATGAATTGATGGAAAAGTATGTGTTTTCAAAACCGCCTTTTCTTGTTAATTCCGAGAAAGAAAATGATATTATTCCTTCCGAAATTCCGGCTTTTATGCAGCCGGTAAACGAAATATTTGAAAAGTTTAATCTTTCAGGATATACGTATGCTCAGGATGCCGCAAACAAGGTCTTTTCTTCTATGGTCGGTATTGCTGATATAAAAGCCCTTGAAAAGCCAATGATTGCTCTTTCAGGATTTTCGGTTGCTGACACAAAGGGATATGACAACAAGCTGAAAAAGACCACATATGACTTGCTGGCAAATGTTTTAATTCCTACGATATTTGTTTCAGCTACAGGTTTGTTTGTTGCCGATAAAAAATCTTTGATAAAATATCCGTCTTTGTTTGCTGCACTTGTTGCAGGTTCGTATACAGGCGAGTTTGTTGCAAAAAACCTTGAAAAGAAAATTAATTCGACAATAGACGGAATGAAAATCAATTTTAAATAATCGAAAAATATTAAAAAATATTAAAAAATTGGCATGGTCTGTAATTCTGTTATTATAAATATGTTGAGGGAGTTAAGGCGTTAGTTTTTACATTCGCCAAAATCTTGGGAAGAATTAAATAATGCAAAAAATATACATTAGCTCATGGCTGAACGAGCAAGGTTCTGCCATACAATTTGTGCCGAATTTGGGAGGAGTGCTGGAGTTGGACTTTTCCAATGTAGAACAGCTGTCATTAAAAGATATAGAAACACTTCTGGCTTTGCAGAAGCTTGCTGTATTTAACGAAGTAAAACTCAGTGTGGAAAATATGAAACCTGCAGTTTCAAGAATTTTTGAACAGACGGGCTTGTATAAAATGCTTGATGTTTTTGACAACAGTGCAATATTTAAGATAAAAAAAAGACAGGGGCTGGCTTTTGACTAATCTAAAAAAAGAAAATGATATTCAGTTGTATGTTGTTGCCACTCCGATAGGCAACAGGGCTGATATGACTTTTCGTGCGGTTGATATTTTAAAAAGTGTTGATTTAATTGCCTGTGAGGATTGCAGGACAAGTGCTCCATTGCTTGAGTATTATGGTATTTCAACAAAACTTGTTTCTTATCACAAATTTAATGAAAAACAAAGAACATTAGAAATATTGAAATTGATAGACGAAGGTAAAAAAGTTGCACTGATTTCTGATGCAGGTACGCCGTGTATCTCCGATCCGGGAAGAGTTCTTGTCCAGGAACTTTTTGAAAAAGGTGTGAGGGTTTCTGCCGTCCCCGGCGCCTGTGCTGTGCCGGCATTCTTGTCGATGGTTCCGAGATTTGGTGAGGAGTTTTCTTTTATCGGCTTTGTTCCGAGAGGGGAAAAACAGCAGCAAGAGTTCTTTGAAAAATACAGGAGCTTTGATACGGTTTTTTACGAGTCTGCAAACAGACTGCAGGATACAATGCAAAATATTTTGGAATTTCGTGGAGAAAAAACCTTTATTTCTGTCGGTCGTGAACTTACAAAGATATACGAAGAAATCCGTTACGGAACTATTAAAGAAGTGATTAAGTATTTTGAAAATAATACACTGAAAGGCGAGATTGTATGTCTTTTGTATGCTCAAAAAACTGCGGATGGTGATGATTTGGATTTGATTGATAAGATTAGAAAATTGAAAAAATCAGGGTATTCTGACAAGGATATTTCCACTATACTGTCTTCTCTTTTTGACGTTAACAAAAATAAGGTTTATAAACTTTCTTTAAACATAAAATAGATTTCCGGCAAAAAATATTTTTTTTATGTTTTGCTCAGAATATGAAAATTTATTCTCTGAATAATATGAACCCCATGATTTCTTATAATCCGCCGAAACCCTCTTTTGGTGCAGCTTCTGATATTACTTTAAAATATATCAAAAAAAACAGATTTTATTTGCTTCCCGAAAGAATGCAAAAAGTGGTGGAAAAGGTTATGGCTTCTTCTTATGAGAAGGAACCTTCTTTGCGTGATCTGCATTTGATGACATACCGTCCTATCCTTGATTGTAAATCACTTGAAGAAGTGAAGAATATTTTTCCCGAGTTTCGGGATGTTTTACAGGCTAATGCTGTTGTTCAAAGAAATTCTTCCAATTTTAGAAAAATACAGCAGCAAATCTCAATGAAGGAGCTTTCTTTGTTTCTTTTAAAAGAGAGATGGGGAAGCTTGAAAACCATGGATGAAATAGCAAAACAGTTGGGGTTAAAAGGAAAAAGCACACTGGACTGGCTTTTTGATAAAATTCGAATACCCGATCTCGGAAAGAATTATCAAAATTTGCTCAAGTCATCTGATGATGTGATGAATAATCAAATTTCACAAAAAGTAAAGGCGTATAATGCTGCAAATCCTCAAAAGATAATTGAACATAACAGAAAACTATCTTCAAGCAAAAGATGTATAGATCTAAACAGAGAACTGACTCTTCAAATGTGGGACAGAATGCCTGAATTGAAAAAAGCAATGGGGGATTTTAGAAGAGAACACCCAAAATTGAGAGATGGATTTTATCAGGCATTTTGGGACAGCCATCCTGAGTTTAAGCAGGAAGTCAGCAAGGTTAGGCTGGAATTGGCGCAGCAAAGACGTTTGGATAAAAAATAAGAAGTACTGTTATGTAAAGTAATTATAAAGTTTAGCCAATGTGATATAGAAAATATAACTTTTTGATGTATAATGATATGTGTTGCTGATGCAAAAAGACTATTAAATCATCAAAGGAGACAAAATGGCAAGAATTTTAGTATCAATGCCCGATGAATTTTTAAGTAAAATTGACGCAGTTGCCGGAAATGAACAGAGAACAAGAAGTGAACTTGTAAGAGAAGCATTGCGTAGTTATATCAAACGTACAAAGCTGCCAAATCCTCAAAAAGCATTAAATAATGCAAAAATTCTTGAAGAAATTCTTGATTAGTTTTTGTGTATAATTTTTATTTTTTTATTTAGACAGAGTTTGCAATATGGAAATATTGGCGATTATTCCTGCCCGTGGCGGTTCAAAGGGGATTCCCGGAAAAAATATAAAGCTGCTTGCAGGTAAACCCTTGCTTTTTTATACAATTGATGCTGCTAAAAATTCAAAATATATAACCAGAACGGTTGTATCAACGGAAAGTGCACAGATAAAAGACATTGCGCTTTCGCTTGGTGCAGAGGTGATTGACCGTCCTATTGAACTTGCTCAGGATGAGACAAAAACAGCACCTGTTCTTTTGCAGGTAGTTTCTGAACTGGAAAAACAAAATTATTATCCGGATATTGTTGTTTTGCTTCAGGCAACGTGTCCTTTGCGTAATGCAAAAGAACTGGATGAAGCAATAGAGTTGTTTTTTGCAAACCGGAAAAACGGAGTTGATTCTGTATTTGCCGCAAAAGAGATTGGAACGACACATTCTAAATGGAGAAGGTCTCCAGAAGATGAAGCAGACAAAGTGTATGAGTGTCTCTACGATTACAGAAACAGACCGAGACGTCAGGACAAGGACAAACATTATCCGATGTATGCTGAAACCGGAGCAACATATATTATAAAAACAGATGTTATGAAAAGGGTAAAAGATTTTATAGGAGACAAACCGGAATTGTATCTTGACGGTTCAGCCGGTGATATTGATGCAATTGAGGATTTTGAAAAAGCGGAAAAAATCATTCTTCAAAGGCAACAAGAGGGAAATGCATGAAGAAAGTTATGTATTCCGATATGAATTCTCTCGGCAGTCTTGTTGATGTTTTTTTGCAAAACCCGGCAATTTCCGTGGGAATGAAAAAAGCTACTTTGTTTAAATTCTGGCATAAAGCTTCCGGAAAGAAATTTGAAAAAGCCAGTGAAGCTGTAGGCTTAAATTTGAAAAACGGAAAAAATGTCTTGACTGTTGCGTGCGCAAATGCTGCTGTGACATCAGAGCTTATGATGTTTAAATCTGATATCCTGAAAAAAATTAATGATTTTGCAATACCGCTTGGTATTGAAATTGATGATATTTTCTTTTCTCACAAAATATGGCATGATCCTTTATACTCAGAAAAAATTAATGAGAATATGAATGTTATCGATGAAAATCCTTACAAAGAAGATTTGACGGGTTTTGATCCGGACAAGATAAATATTTCGGAAGAAGAAATTGCCCAGATTAAAGAAAATATTATGAAAAACAAAGCCCTCTCGCATAATCAGCAAGAAAGGCTTTTAAGTTCTATAGTTTACGATTTAAAGGTTAATAAGTTTAAGAACCTGAAACAATAATCGTAAAATCGCTGTGCACACAGTACATTCTGACAGGATCATACACAAACTGCGAGCCTTTTACTTCCGGTATCTGTTTTTTTAGCCAGCTTACAAAGTCACTGGTAACTGCTGCATTGTGACCGATGATTTGAGAATGCGGAAGATGTGCTCTGCCGATACAGTTTACTTCGTATCCGGAGCTTTCAAGTTCATCTTTTATTCTCATTGCTTCTTCTTCTTTATCGAATGCATACATGATACCGGCAACAAGCTTTTTGTCAGTCGGGGTAGGTTTGTCTCTGTATACCATTCTATCAATTACTTCCTGTGTTTTTTCAGGATCCAAAATCCAGTAGCTTATGTATCCTTTTTTTGACGGCGCACCCGGAAGTGTTGCAAATTCTACATCATTCATATCTATATTTCTGAGTGTTGCAGCCAGATGCGACATTTCATATAAAGAAAGATTTGTTTTTACATAACTTGATGCAATATTCAAAACTTCCGGTATCTTTGAAATTACGGACGGAGACTGTAATTTTTCCAAAACAGCTTTTACAAACCATTGCTGTCTGGAGGTTCTGCCTATATCACCAAGTCCGTCTTTTCTAAATCTTAAATATCCTTCTACTTGATCACCGTTTAGAACGTGCAGCCCCTTTGTCAAATTAATATGTAAACCGGCTGTATTATCGTTGTAGTACATGTTTTTTTCAATATATACTGGAACGCCGCCTAGGGCATCTACGAGTTTTTTTACGCCATCATTATTTATCAGTATATATTTATCAATTTTTACACCAAGAGTGTCTTCTACGGTTTTGATTGTCAGATCAATACCGCCCAATGCATGTGCGGCATTTATTTTTTGCACACCGTAGTCTCCGGCGAGGTAAACTTTGCTGTCTCTCGGGATAGATATTGCATTGATAGAATGTCTGCCCGGATCAATATTGACAAGAATCATAGTGTCAGAGCGTGTGCCTTTGAATTTGTCTGCATTTTTTCCGTTAGAATCAACACCGACAATAAGTATATTTTGCTTGTGCTGTAATACGGGAAGGTTAAACCCTTTTTGGTCTTTTGGATTCAGGTCTTTAAGATAGCTCATTATTATTTTGGAGTATTTACTGTCAGAGCCGATTGTAGCTATATATGCTATGCCGGCTATACAAATAACTAATGCGGTCAAAAGAAGACCGATTATTATTTTTCCAAAACCTCCCTTTGAATGTGTGTTTTTATGTTTATACAGGTACGCATTATACTGTTCGTCTTTGTCTCTCAATTCATTCATTATCTTCTATCCTGATTTTTGTTCCGGAAATTAAAAAATTTGTCTGTTTTATTTACCAATATCTTACTTCAAAAAAATTTTTTTTAATACATTGTTTATTTTAATTTCTTCATTTTTTTTTTATAATTCCTGTATGCAAAATGATGTAAGAGAAAAGATAATAAATTCAAACAGAATTGTTTTCAAATTCGGAACTAATGTGCTCAGAAATGAAGACAAGGAAATTTCTTTGTCGAGAATTTATAACTTTATTGAAGACATTGCTTATCTTAAAAAACTGGGAAAAGAACCGATTATTGTTACATCGGGAGCGGTAGGTCTCGGTGCAAAACGTTTGAGCGTTGATTCTTCCGAGAGTATGTCTGTAAAACAGGCATGTGCTGCTGTCGGGCAGTCAAGGCTGATGAGTATTTATGAAGACGGCTTTGACAAGTACGGAATTATTACTGCACAAATTCTTTTGACGGAAGAAGATTTTACTCACAGAAGAAAATATTTGAGTCTGCATGATACGTTGAATACATTGATTAATCTCGGCACCATTCCTGTTATAAATCAAAATGATACCGTGTCCACGGAAGAACTTGATTTTTATCAGGATGCATTTGAAGTTTCTTTTTCCGATAATGACAAATTGTCGGCGCTTGTGGCGAGCGAGTTGGATGCAGATCTTCTGGTTGTGCTTTCCGATATAGATGGATTGTATGATGACAATCCGAAACTCAATCCGGATGCAAAAAAAATTGATATAGTAGAGCAGGTTACAGAAGAGTTTCAGAACTTTGTCAAAAATGCACTCAGCCCTGTCAGCGGCGGCAGAGGAGGAATGAAAACAAAGCTGGAAGCAATGAAAGTTGTCACACGATCAGGCGGAATGTCTGTTATTGCAAATGGCAAAACACCGCATATAATAAAACGTCTTTTTGATAAAGAAGAAAAAGAAATGCTCGGTACGGTTTTTCTCCCTACGGAAAATCTTGCAAACAAAAAACGCTGGATTGCATATGCAACAAATATTCAGGCAAGATTGACCGTAAATGACGGTGCAAAAAACGCATTGATACAGGAAAACAAAAGTCTGCTTCCGATAGGTATTTTAAATATTGAAGGAGACTGTCAGAAGGGAGATATTGTCAGTATCATTGACACACAGGGTAATGAGTTTGCCAGAGGGATGGTAAATTACAACTGTTCTGACTGCAAAAGAATTATGGGGCATCACTCCGACGATATTTTGGAAATTCTCGGCTACAAAAATTATGATGCAATAATCACAAGAGACAATATAGCTTTATTATGATTTAAAAAGTTAATATTCTGCTTCTAGAAAAGAGGATAAAAATCGTGACAAATTTGGAACAAATGGCTCAGAACGCAAAACTTGCATCTTATACACTTTCTTCATTGAATACGCTTACAAAAGACAGCGTTCTTCTTGCAATTGCCGACAAACTTGAACAAAACAAAGATATTATTATGCAAGAAAATCAAAGAGATCTTGAAGAAGCAAAAAAAATGCTTGATGATGGAGCTATTTCCCTGAGCGTTTTTAACAGACTGAAGCTGGATGAAAACAAAATGAGGGATATGATACAGGGAATAAGAGACGTAAAAAGACTCGAAGACCCTGTAAATAAAAAGCTCTGGGCAATGGGGCTTGATACGGGATTGGACTTGTACAGAGTCAGCTGTCCTATTGGTGTTATCGGTGTTATTTTTGAAGCAAGACCGGATGTCATTCCACAGATATGTTCTCTTGCAATAAAATCGGGAAATGCTGTTTTGCTTAAAGGCGGCAAAGAAGCTTATTACACAAACGTTATTTTGACAAAGCTGATAAAAGATACTCTGAATGAATTTGAACAGTTCCCCCAAAATGCAATTAATCTGCTTTTTACAAGAGATGATGTCGCACAAATGCTAAAACTGGATAAATACATTGATCTAATTATTCCAAGAGGCGGCAATTCACTTGTACAGTATGTAAAAGAAAATACAAAAATCCCTGTTATGGGGCATTCTGACGGAATTTGCCATATATATATAGATGAAACTGCGGATTTGAAAAATGCGGCAGAGATTTGTGTTGATGCAAAAACGCAGTATCCCAGCGCATGCAACGCTGTTGAAACAATACTCGTACATGAAAGTCTTTTGGAAAACTATCTCCCTCAGCTTGTTCTGGAACTTGAAAAGGCTAAAGTTACGGTAAAAGGCTGTGAAAGATGCAGAGAATTTGTACCTCATCTAGAACTTGCAACAAAAGATGACTGGTCAACAGAATACGGAGACAAGACAGTTTCCGTAAAGGCAGTGAAAGATATTTTTGATGCAATAGCACACATAAACGTATACGGATCAGGGCACACTGATTGTATCTTGTCACAGGATCAGCAGAGCATAGATGTATTTATGAATCTTGTGGATTCTGCCGGTGTGTTTGCTAATGCTTCTACGAGATTTGCTGACGGGTACAGATACGGACTGGGTGCTGAAGTCGGAATTTCAACGGCAAAAACTCATGCAAGAGGGCCTGTCGGCCTAGAGGGGCTTGTTATTTACAAATACAAATTGTTTGGTTCCGGTCAGATTGTTGCTCCTTATGCTGACGGCAAAAAGACATTTATTCACCAGAGAATAATATAATGGTACAAAGCGCTTATATACATATCCCTTTTTGTAAAAGCAAATGTAAATACTGCTCTTTTGTTTCGTATGCAAATTGTTCTAAAGAGCAGAAACGGGAATATGTTGATGCACTTCTTGAAGAGATATCCTTTTTTTATAAAAAAGAACCTCTAAAAACACTTTATATCGGCGGAGGCACACCAACGGTTCTTGATTGTGAAGAGCTGTCAAGGATTGTCTCTGCTTTTAACTTTGAATCCGGGGCAGAAATTACGGTTGAAGTTAATCCGGAAACTGTTGATTTGGGTTATCTATGTGATTTAAAAAGTTTCGGGATAAATCGTTTGTCTGTCGGTGTTCAGTCGTTTGATGATAAAATTTTAAAAACAATAGGTCGTATCCATACTTCGCAAAAGGCGGTTGATACGGTTTTTGCCGCACGGGATGCCGGTTTTTCAAACATAAGTTTGGATTTTATTTATGGGCTGCCTGATCAAGGGCTTGATGATTTTGTTTCCGATCTAAAAAAAGCAGCCGGACTTGAGGTTTCTCATATTTCTTTGTACGGGTTAAAGATTGAAGAGGGCTGTGCTTTTTACTTATCTCGTCCCCAAAATATTGCTGATGACGACTTGCAGGCTGATATGTATCTTTCTGCTATTGATTGTCTTGAAAAAGAAGGTTTTACACATTACGAAGTAAGTAATTTTTGCAAAGATGAAAAGTACTCCCGTCACAATTTGAACTACTGGGAGGCAAAAGAATATTACGGATTTGGTGCTGCCGCCCATGGATATACAGATGGCTTTAGATATTCCAACTTTGCACCTTTGGGTAAGTATATGCAAAACTACAAACAAAAAGAAATGCTGCATATATTAACGGACAAGGAAAAACTCGAGGAATCGATATTTCTCGGTTTTCGCTGCAAAAAGGGAATTGATGTTTCAAAAATAAACAATGCTTTTAATATAGATTTTGAAGATAAATATAAAAATATTCTTGAAAAATACAAAAATTCCGGACATATTGCAAAGACAAAAGATGGTTATTCCCTGACAGATAACGGCTTTTTGCTTTCAAATATAATTCTTTCGGATTTTATTTAATATGTTAAAAATACTTTACAATTGTTGATGTTTTTATCAAAAACATTAAAGTTTTAAATGTAAAATACCGACATGTAGACTGTGAAGGAAATCAGGTAAACAGGTATTTTTAAAAGGAATAAAGACTATGTCGTCAACAGCAAACTTTTTTTCAAACAAAGATCCTAATCTGCCGAATTTGAATTTGAAACATCTGCCGAGAATAAAATCCGCATTGCCGAATATTCAAATGCAGGGTGATTCTGATTTTCTTTTTGATATTGACGGTGAAAGAGTTGCCCTGTCAGAAGTTGCAGACAAAATGAGCACTATATTCTTTAACTCATAGAGTATATTTATGCTAATGCAACATTTGTTTTTAACTAAGAATGACAATAATGATTAAGCGAGAGTTTTTTCCTGTCCGCTTACCGCAAAATATTCGCTGTCGTCTATGTTATCTATATCTTCGTTATTTTGATTGTTTGTACGATTGAGGCTTGTTGCTGCAATTTCATTGAGTTTTTGTGTATTGTTGTTTAGTTTTTCTGCTTTCTCTTTTTTTCCGGGGAAGAATAATTCTCCGAGTTTGTAACCAAGAGTGCTGCCTGCAATTGAACCCATAACAAACAAAACACCTTCTGCTACTTTAACCAATGCATTTACTTTAGAATTTGGTATTTTATTTACAAATGCTTGATAAGAATTTGCTTTAAAGAACTGTTTCATTGCTGCTTCTGCGCCGAACATTGAAGTCATTCCAAAAATTTCTCTTTTCAAAGCTGTTTCTTTGTCATCAGCAACAAGTACCCTATATCCTGCTGCACCGATAAGAAGCGGGTTAACATTTTTACTTGCCCAGCTGGCACCCTTTTTTGCATAACCGAGTACTTTACTTTTTTCCGTTACATGACCCATCGCATCAAGTGCAGCCTGTGCACCCTTACCCACAACATTGTCAAGCTGTGCTGCTGCTCTTGCGGCATTGGTAAACTGACCGATATCGGCAAAAATTCTGCCTTTGTCATCAGTGTTTACAACCTTGTCGGCATTTCTGAAACCAAAAATTGTTGATTTAACGAGAGTATCGTACATTCAGTAACCACTTTCTTACCAATAACTTCACTTATATATATAAACACCATGACAATTCGAAAATTGCCTGTGCTTTTGTTATTCTTTACAATTGTTACAATTGTGCTAAAATACAATCAGGGATAGTGTTTTATGATTAAAAAGTTTCTCATTTTTTTAATAAATTTTTATCAAAAATTGTCATCTTTAAAACCTCCGGTTTGCAGATTTTATCCGACATGCTCTCAATATATGAAAGAAGCCATAATTAAATACGGAGTAATAAAAGGCGGATGGCTTGGAATTAAAAGGATTTGCCGTTGTCATCCCTTTAATCCCGGAGGGCATGATCCGGTACCCTAAAAAGGTTAAACATAATTTTTTACGGTTGAAAGAAAATCGCTAATTTTTATCGGTTTTGTAATGTAGTCGGCACAGCCCAGCTCTTTTGTCTTTTTGATTTCTTCATCCATTGCACAGGCTGATACAACAACAATCGGTGTATTTTTTTTGTATAAAGCCAAAAAGTCGTAACCCGATACAACGGGCATTTGAATATCGAGAAGAATTAATGAATATTCGTTCAAATTGGCTTTTTCAATACCTTCTTTTCCGTCTTGCGCCGTATCAACACTGTATCCCTGTGATTCAAGGATATCTTTCATTAGTTTTAGGTTTAGATCATTGTCTTCTATTATCAAAATTTGAGGCATATTTTTAGATTTCTTTTGGTTTTTTATGTCTGAGCGGAAGTTTTACAAAGAAAGTTGTTCCCGCAGAAACAATACTTTCAAACCAAATTTTTCCGCCGTGAAGCTCTACAAGCTCTTTTGTGATTGTCAAACCGAGACCGGTTGAGCTTTCTTTTTTTGAATATACATTGTTGAGCTGGACAAATTTTCCGAATATTTTTCCTTTGTATTTCATATCAATACCGATACCGTTGTCTTTTACGTATAAAGTTACGTATTTTTTGTCATAGGTATAGCCGATATTTATTTGTCCGTTTTCTTTGGTAAATTTGATGGCATTGCTCAGCAGATTGTATAAAATTTGCTGTATTTTCTGGTAATCCGCATCAATTTCCAAAAAATCTTTTGTGTCTTTTTCCAGTTTAATTTTTTTCTTGTTTGCCAGAGGGCGTACTATATTTACAACTTCATTCAGTGATGTTTGAAGGTTAAATCTGGATAATGCAAGTTTTACAGCTTTTGCTTCAATTTTTGAAAGCTCAAGAATTTCATTTATCATTCCCAAAAGATGAATTCCTGATGCATTGATATCCGTAACGTATTCTTCCTGTTTTTCTGTCAGCGGTCCGAATATTTTCATGGAAAGTGCTTCTGAAAAGCCTATTATTGCATTAAGCGGTGTTCTGAGTTCGTGTGAGATATTTGCCAGAAACTCATTTTTCAATTTGTCTGCAGCAAGAATTTTTTCGTTTTGTTTTTTTATTGTCGCATATGCATTTGCCTTGTCAGTAATACTGTCTTGCAGCGCTTTAAGCTGAAGTTTAAAAACGCTGGACAATTCCGAGTCCTTTATTGAATATGACACAAGAGTACTGTATGCCTGTGAAATTTCAACATCATCATTGTTAAACGGAAATTCTTTTGGTCTGGAGATAAGCATAAAACCAAAGACCGTGTTTTTGATGCCTAATTTTATAAGAAGGAATGTTGAATTTGTTTTTTTCAGATTTAGTGCGTTAAAAAATCCCGAATTTTCATCAAATTCTATTGCTGATTCTGTGTCATACAATTTGCTTTTTAATATTTCGGGAAAATTTATTACGGTCTCTCCGTCCGCAACGGGGGAGGAACTTGTAAATGTTTTTTTGTATTGGATATTTGCGCATCCTGCGTTTAGATAGCAGATATATGCACTGTCAAAATCAATTACACTTTTTAGTTCTATAATTGCTTTTTCAAAATTTTCATTTATGTCATCGGAAGATGACAGCAATTCCGGAATTCTTTTTAGTACTGTTTGGTATTTGTTGTTCATAGCTATTTATTATATTGTTAAAGAACTTTTAGGACAAGTATTTAAAATATATTTATAGAAAAGGTCTTGTTTCTGTCAGATTATTTTTTCAAGTTGTTTGAGAATGCTATATAAACTAATAAAGCCTCCTGTTAAAAACAAGAGGCTTTAAAATTAATTATTGCAATGAGATTTCGATTAATCGTCAGCGTGTCCTGCTGTTCCCAATACGTCTCTCATTTTGTGCATAACCATTTCTTTAACGGCTGTTCTGCCGGGACCCATGTATTCACGAGGATCGAATTTTTCAGGATGTTCAACAAAGAACTCTCTGATTGTAGAAGTCATAGCCAATCTCAAGTCTGTATCGATGTTGATTTTAGCTACACCGTTTTTAGAAGCGTATGCAAGCATTTCTTCAGGAACACCCTGAGCATCAGGCAGGTTTCCGCCGAATTTGTTGCATTTTTCAACAAATGCTTTCGGAACTGAAGATGAACCGTGAAGTACGATAGGATAATCGTAACCTACAACGTCAAAAATAGCTTTTTTACATTCAGCAAGTCTTTCAAAGTCGAGTTTTGCTTCGCCTTTAAATTTGTAAGCACCGTGAGAAGTACCGATAGCAATAGCCAAAGAGTCACAGCCTGTTTCTTTAACAAATCTTGCTGCTTCTTCCGGATCTGTGTAAGTTGCGTGGTGAGCAGCAACTTTAACGTCATCTTCTACACCGGCAAGTTTACCGAGTTCTGCTTCTACTGAAACGCCTCTTTCGTGAGCGTAGTCTACAACCTGTTTTGTTAAAGCAATGTTTTCTTCGAGCGGGAATCTTGAACCGTCAATCATAACTGATGAAAAACCGCCGTCGATACAAGCTTTACAAATTTCAAAATCCGCACCGTGATCCAGGTGAAGAGCTATAGGTACAGTAGTTGTAGCCAGAGCAGCTTCAACCAATTTGATAAGGTAAGTTTGATTAGCGTATTTTCTTGCACCTGCAGATACCTGAAGAATGATTGGTGATCTTGTTTCTTCAGCAGCTTCTGCAATACCTTGCAAGATTTCCATGTTGTTAACATTGTAAGCACCGATAGCATATTTGCCGGCGAGTGCTTTTTTGAACATTTCGCCTGTTCCTACTAATTTTCTTTCTGCCATGAGTTTTTCTCCTCTTTTTTACTCGAGCATATTCATGACAAAAGTACCTCAAAAAAGAGATGATTACAAGAATTTCTTTTTTGAAATACAATAATAGACATGGATAAGAAACATAAAATTGCGTTAATAAACCATGGTTGTGCAAAAAACCTGGTAGATTCGGAACTTATGCTCGGGCTGCTTGCCGGCAGCGGAATTGATATCACTCTTGATGAAACAAAGGCGGATATTGTAATTATTAATACCTGCTCTTTTATTCATGATGCGGAAAAAGAGTCTGTGCAGTCAATTCTTCAAATGATAGAAGAGGGGAAAAAGGTTATTATCACCGGCTGTCTCCCTCAAAAGCACAATGAAGAGCTAAAAAAAGCAATTCCGGAAACTGTTGCAATGCTTGGAACATCGGATATTTCAAAAATCGTTGATGTTGTAAGAAAAGTTCTGGATAAAGATTGCGAATATATAAATGAAGTTTCTAAAGACCCTGTGTATACATATCCTGAGGATGTTGAAAGACAACAGATTACCGTTGGTTCAAGCTCTTATGTAAAAATAGCTGACGGCTGCAATTACAAATGCGGATATTGTGTCATTCCTCATTTGAGAGGTCCGTATCGTTCAAGACCAATAGAAAAAATTGTTGATGAGGTAAGGCATCTTGGTCAAAAAGGAGTATCGGAAGTCGTTTTGATTGCTCAGGATACTACCGGATATGGTATAGATATGTATGGAAAGCCTTCTCTGGCAAGTCTTTTAAAAAAATTAAACAAAATAGAAGAGATAAATTGGATAAGAGTAATGTACACTTATCCCTCCATGTTTGACGATGAGTTGATAGATGCATATGCGCAATGTGACAAGGTTGTAAAATATGTTGATATACCATTGCAGCATTCTCATCCTGAAATGCTCAAAGCAATGAGAAGACCGGTTATTGACTATCGTGCGTTTTTGAAAAAACTCCGTGAAAGAATAAAAAACGTTGCAGTCAGAACTACTTTCATAGTGGGCTATCCCGGTGAAACGCAGGAAATGTTTGATGATTTGTATGAGTTTGTGAAAGAAGCCGAATTTAACAAAATGGGGGCTTTTGAGTTTTCCAGAGAAAAGAACACATATGCTGATACATTGCCGGATCAAATTCCCGCAAGGATAAAGAAGCAGCGCAAAAATAAACTGATGAAGCTTCAGCAAAAAATCTCATTTGAAGTAAATCAGAAATTTGTCGGAAAAACTATTCCCTGCATAATTGAGGCAGTCTCTGCCGACGGACAGGTTATAGCACGCTCATATGCCGATGCGCCGGAAGTTGACGGACTTGTGTATATCACGACGGACAAAAATCCTGTGCCCGGAGATATTGAACAAGTCAAAATTGTTGATTGCGACGAGTATGATTTATATGGTGAATTGTAATCTACGCCAAAATATCTCTTTCACCGGTATTTTGAAACTCAACCGCAGCATAATTTGAACTGCTGTCATAGCTGCCTGTGAGTTTTGTACCTGATTGAGCTTCACCATTTTGTTCTATCTGCGCAATCCTTGTTTCTACGTCACGCTGTCCTTTTTTCGCCAGATAAATTTGATGGTCAAAATTTGGATTTAGATTATTAAAATGAGTAAATCTGAATAACGAGGCAAACTGGTTTTGTGCGTTTTGCAGCGTTGACAGATCATTTGTATTCCAGATATCCAGATTTGCAATTGCATTGTATTTTTTTTCTGCAACTGTAGTGTTTTCCGCTTCAATTTTTTTTGCGTGCTCGGCACGAAATTCTGCTATACGTTTGTAGTAGTCATCTACGGATTCATATATCCCTTGTGCAAGCCGACTGGAATTTAACATTGCCTGCTGCCGTTTGTAGTCCGTAAATGCATAAATCGGGTTTGTTTCCCGAATCGGCACGGATTGCGCAGCCATGCCTTTGATTGCATCAAAGCTCCCCATTTTTTCCTTTCCTCAAATTGTATATAGTATCCCTTATATATATAAAAACATTTGGCAGCTAAAGATTGCGTGGCTTTTTGAAAAATTTAATATTTTTAATATTTTGTTTGACGATAGATGTAGTTTTTATTCATCCTCTCGTGGGAATACAGATGAAAATTGGGTGACATTCTGAAGAAAGACTATATGCAATGCCTAAAGATTCTTCGCTTCGCTCAGAATGACGAAAAGGCTAAAGCTTCAGAATTCCGAATGGACTGGAGTCTCAGAATGACAAAAAATCCATTTTTATCAGACAGAAAATATAGTCTGCAAAACCCGATTATGCAGTCAGCTCGGAAAGATATACTCCAAAATCATACACGTTAATATTCCGGTCTTTGGAATATATTTAATCTTGTGGGCGGCCAGAACAAAAATACCGCACGGCCGATAAATCTTTCTTTGGGTAAAAATCCCCAGAATCTGGAATCCTGCGAGTTGCCTCTGTTGTCTCCCATCATAAAATACTGTCCTGCCGGAATTTTCATCGGACCGCAGTACATATCATATGAGCAGGGGATATAGTCATCAGGACTCATAATGTATGGTTCTTTGATAGGTTTATCATTTATATAAACCTGAAACTTGCCGTTTACAAACTCTTTAATTTCCAGCTTGTCCCCCGGCAGACCGATAACTCTTTTTATATAAGCTATGTCTTTGCAGAAAAAACCGGTCAATCTGGCAAAAATAGACCATGCATCTGTTTTTATCTCCTCTTCCGGAGGGTAAAATACCATTATGTCGCCTCGTTTTGGTGTTGAATAAAATCTGGAAAACCTTTCAACAAATATTCTGTCACCTTCAATAAGTGTCGGGTGCATTGATGCTGATGGAATCCATCGAATTTCACCAATAAAAAATCTTATAAAAATAACCATTACAACTACAAAAACAATAGTTTCTACGGTCTCTTTCAATCCCGCAATAATTTTTTCTTTTTTTGTTTTATTTTCTGTTTGATTATCCATCTTGTTTTTCTTTAAATAGATTGCACAAATCAATCAATGCTCTTTTGTATAAATTATCCTCAAGAAACGATATATTTTCAATAGCCGAATCAATGTAGAATTTTACAAGGGATTTTGTTTTCTCTATCGCATCTGTGTTTTTGAGCTGTTTTAGCATCTGTTTAACATTGTTTAATGAAGAAACATTTTCTCCGTATTTTTCGAGTGCACAAAAGATTACAGGCGCTGAATAATCACCGTTTTCTATGTCTTCATTTACCTTTTCCTGATTATTGAAATTATCAAGATCATTTTGTATTTGAAACGCAATACCAAAGTTGATTGCAAAATTCGACAGGTGTTGTATTTCTTCTTCGGAACAATTGTTCAAATATGCGGAAGACAGGATACCGGCTTCAAAAAGTTTTGCTGTTTTGTTTTTGGATTTCTCAATATATTCATTAATTGTCGAAATTTTAAACCTGTTAAAATACTGGTGAAGCTCTCCTTTTATCATCTCAGACAGCGTGGATGAATGAATTTTTCTTATTCTTTCGTCATTATAAGAAGCCAGTGTCTTCAACACTTCACACAAAAGATAGTCTCCTGCAAGCACAGCAAGCTTTGAGTCATAGTCAAAATTTAGTGTTTTGAATCCTCTGCGGTATAGTGAACAGTCGATTATATCATCATGTATAAGTGTTGCATTGTGAATGAGTTCATCGCAAAGAGCCAGTTTGTAGTGGCAGCCGGTTATTTCTTTGTTCATCGCTTTGGTTGTCAAAAAAATCAATAGAGAGCGAATACGTTTCCCCTTTTTGGACAAGAATTCATTTAAAATCGGAAGAATTTGGTTTTTTTTGTCCTCATTTTTTTTTGAGACAAAATAGTCTTCAAAATATTTGTCCAGAGTTTTTATTTCTTCACTGACAGTTTGTGATATTTCTGTATATTTTTGTTTAAAATATTTGTTTTCCAATGATTTGTTGTCCGATGAATTTCTATTTTGTAATTATATAATAAATTTTTTACTTATTAATGGTACAGTGTAGCAATTTTTTTTATTCAGGCGATTTTGGGCTTTCAGGATAAAAATAATATGATTAGATTTGATACAGTTACTTGTAAAAATAGGAATAATCTCTCTTTTAAAGCATATATGGGACAAACTCCCATATATCGCCAGGGGTATAATGA
Organism: Candidatus Gastranaerophilales bacterium; assembly: GCA_944326535.1. Lineage (GTDB taxonomy): Bacteria > Cyanobacteriota > Vampirovibrionia > Gastranaerophilales > Gastranaerophilaceae > Limenecus. The sequence goes on from CALVEJ010000012.1 coordinate 18,734, forward strand.
TATTACTTTAAATAACAAAACTGCTTTTATGAGAGATTTTGAGACTTTGGAATTTGTCCGTGACTATGTTGTAAAAACATTTCCCAATGGCGCCAAAATAGATGAGTTCGGCTGTTCTACAGGTCAAAAACCATACAGCTTGCTTGTATTGCTGGATGATTACAATAATGATAAGAAATATAAAATAACTGGTTATGACTTCAAAGAGGTTTTTGACAGTATTGAAGCGCCTTTGTTTCTTGTTGAGGATAATGTTATATGCGAATCTATGCTTTTTCCTCATTTTGAGGGAGACAAAACGATAAGCAGGGCAAAGGCAAAAGATATACGGGACAAGTTTTTTAAATATCTGCCGGAATGCGATTACAATACGCTTAAAACCTTTGAAGAAAGGCATATGCATAATATGATTTGTCAGCCTTGGGGAGTCGTAGTAAAACCGGATGAAAAATATACAAAAGGTGTTATTAATTTTGTTGCAGGAGATATAAACAATATAAATAGATTTTTAATGCCGTCTGAGAGCAATGCTGTTATTTTTCAAAATGCTTTGTATCACTTGATGGGCAGCAGCAAGGCTTTTGGCAAAATACCGGCAGAAACACTTGAAAATCTTTTGATATTATTCAGAAAAATAAATATAGTTCTTTCAAAAGATGGTCTGTTTGTTCTCGGCAATCTCCCGATAGATCACATATATAATGATACAATGCTTGAAAAATGCCATTATGTTTATCAAAACAACGAAAGAATAAAAGTGTATGATGATTCAATAATTCATAAACTGTTACACAAAAGCGGATTTGAACCTGTCTATTATGACAAAATACCGGAGGGGCTTATATACACAAAAGAATCAAATGATATATTTCTGCCCGCAGTATGGAAAAAAGTCCGTGATGTATAATACGGCTTATGCATCTGCCATATACTTGTTTGTCAGCGCATTTATATTGCTGCCCCAGTTTGCATTCAATCCGTTTGGATCATTTTGGGCGCCTATCGGACAGTATTTTGAATGTATTTGTGATATCGTTACAAGTCCTTGAGAAACATAGCTTTCTGATAACAATTTTGCTAAATATTCCAGACATTCATCTACGTTTTTAAATGTCCTTAATTCTGTAAAGTTACTTTCGCCTGACATAATGCCTGCAACATTGTTTTTGTTTTGTGCGGCATTGCTCTTTCCGTTTGCACTTTCATGATTTACGAGAGCGGCCAGAAATGCTGCGTTGATTCCGTATTTTTCCTGCAGTTTTAAAAGTGTTTTGCCTTTTCCTTTTAATACACCGTCAAGATGTTTGTTTAAATCTCTTGCCGAGCCTTCATATTTTGTTGTTGCAACATTGAAATTGTAGTTGCCGTAATCTGCTGTTGGTGTTGTTGGTGTATTTGTATTTTGATTAGCCGTTAGTTTTTGAAACATTGATTTCATGTTATCAAAATAGTTTTGCATATATTTGTTTTGCATTTGTACGGCTTGATCTAAACCTGCCTGCCAGTCAAAATTATTGAAATTCATTGCAGGCATGGAGAAATTGAAATTTCCTGTACCGAAAGAATTTATGCCTTGCATCGGGAAATTGAAATTTCCTGTGCCAAAAGAATTTATGCCTTGCATCGGGAAGTTAAATATATTCTCCGTACTGTTAAAGTTTAAATTCGGAATTGAGCTGTTCCAAATACTCAAATTGGAGCTGTCACTAGCTGCCGGAGTGGAAAATTCGAAATTATTCCAGTTTGGTGCCAAGTAATTTTGTATTTTGTCTACGCTCATAAATTCCCCTAATAAATATCCCTTACTTATATAAAAACAAGTAAGGGATAAAAATTGACTTTTGAGTTAAAAATAATGTAAACAAATTTTTACAAATCCGGATATTATTCTGCCGCAAGCTTATCGGCGAGGGGTGTTTTGAGTATTCCGTTCAGTGATTTGTCTATTTCTCTGAGTCTTTTTGAAATTGTTTCCATTTCATCTGTCCATACAAAGTTGTCCAGTACATATTTTTCTCCGGCTGCAAAATCTTTTGACAATTGAACACGTATGATTTCAGCCAGCATTTTTTGTGCTGTCGGAACCATTTTTTCCATATCAATTTCAATCAGTCCTTCATTATTCAGCCAGATTGCTTTGTTTTCAATGAAATATTTTGTCTGCATTACCGTTCTTACCCTATGTGCTTGTGAAAGATTTGGTTTTGCTTTCATAAAGTTGTCAGCTGCATATGTGACAAGGATTTGTTTTTTTTCTTCTTCTGTGTACATTCCGAGCTCAACAAGCACATCAAGCAAAGCTAAAGAGCCCATATCCGCTTTGTTTTCTTCTATAATATTTTTATATTTTCCAAGAGCCTCTGTTCCTGATTTTGGTCCGAGAGAGTGAACATTTTCATGTCCTATAGTAAACCAGTGATCTGCCTCCTGGTTGTAATATTTGTGCAAATCTTTTGCAAGTGTTGCATCGAGTCTTTTTTGTCTTCTCTCTTTTGCTTCGGGACTTGTGCTGATACGGATTTGTCTGTGGTAGACATTTCTTCTGCCGCCGCCTATTTTTAATGAAGGTTTGTCATTATTCGGCAAGTTTTGAGCGAGTGTAATTCCGCCTCTGTAAGTTCCTTCATCTCCTCTGAGCGTGACTATATCAACATCAACCATTGTCTGTTTTTCTTCGTCGCCGTGTCCTATATTTTGCTCATATTCATCTTTGTACGGCATATGCTGTGCGAGTGTAGGCATATATTTTTTTATTTCAAGCAGTTTGTCCGTACCTTCTTTGTTTACGATACCGACTCTTATTCCTATTGAATCTTTGGAAATAGGTTCAATATTGTTTTTGTCCAGCAGTTCTTTTAGTTCTTCGTTTTCTACAACGGTACCCGTCATTTCATCAGCGTACTGTTCTCTTGAAATTGTAAACTCCAATGGCGTGTCTTGCAGCTCTGCCCATTTTTTGTCTGCATAAGCATCATTTTTCGGATTGTTTTCACAAAGGGCTATAGCTTGAAGTTTTAGATATTTGTTGAAGTCTTCATTTGTGGAAACTTCAGCTGCTGCTTCAAGTTCATCTGCTATATAATCAAATTCTTTTTTGAAATATTCGGTATAATCAACGGCTTTTAATTTGTTTCCGTCTCTGACAACCATTGAACGCTGGTTTAAAATGTTTTTGACTTCTTCAATTTCTCCGTTTTTGAGCATGTCGATTAGAATTTTATGGAACTCTTCTTTTGTTAAATCTGCCGGATAAAAACCTTTGCCTGGTAATTCTTTTGTGTCTTTTGCAAGAAATATTTTGTTTGCTTCGGAGTCTACTGCGTTCATACCTATTTGAGCGTTGAAGAGAGTGAGTGTCATTTGTGCATCTTCATTTCCGTTTTGAGACTCTTGTTCAAGATATGCCTTGAACTCAAGGTTGTCGGGGTTGTCCTGCTGCATAAAAACATTGTCTATTGCTTTTGCCGCTTTAACTAAATGTTTCAGCGCTTCTTTATCTCCGTCCGCAAGAGCGGCATATTCCTTACTGTCTTCTTTCAGCATTTCTTTTGGGATGAGACATTCCTTTGATGTTCTTCTTACCAGTTCTTCATGGGAAAGGTTCAATTCAAAATTTTTTGACATAATATAAACTCCGTTTCGTTTTTCTTTTGGGAAAATAAAATTCTTACTTTTTTATAACAAAAGCATATCTATCGTTTTTGTACTCCAAAAAAGTGCTTTTAACAATCCCTTTTTCCGTGTATTTTATATTCAAATCTTCTAACAGCTGTTTTTGTGCCAGAGCTTCTTTGTGTCCCTGATTTACAATCAGCATCTGTCCGCCGTCTTTTAGAACAGAAATTGCATGTGACAGCAGTTTTTCCGGCATAAAATATTTTTCGGGCAGACCCCAGTATCTTAAAGGTTCTATCGTCACAAACGGCAGAAACCATATTATATAATTATATGTGTTTTTAATAGAAAGCAGGTTTCCTGATATATAGTTCGTGTTTTTCAGCTTTTTTATGTAAAATTTTGCTGTTTCATATCTGGAATAAAAATTGCTGTACAACCTGTGTGCATCCAGTTCAACGCCGTTCAGGCAGATATTTTTGTTGAAACTTTTGAAAAAATGATATTCACCTTTTGCATAAAACCAGTTTTTTGAACCGATATCCAGTATTTTGGCACTGTCTGCCGGCATTTTTTTTATGCATTGCTCCAAAATATCGTAAGTGTATAAATTCTCCAAATAATTGTATAAAAGTTTCTTTTCATCTTTTTCAACAAAGTTTTTTCTGGAAAATTTTGTTTTGTTTCTTATAAAAAAGTCTATGCTGTTTTTTAAATCTTCTAACATTCCTTAATTATACAATATTATCAAAACGGCACCCGTTATCATTATCAGAGTACCGAGGAGTTTTTTTCTTATATCTTTTTCTTTAAATATTTTGTAGCCGAAAAAGACACTGACAACGGAACTCAATTGAAAAAGTGAGAGCGCATAGGCAACATTCATTCTTTCAAATACAAAATTCGTTGCATATTGTGACAGTCCGATGCAGGCTGCAATATAAAAAAGGATTTTCATGTTTGGGTAATTTTTAAAAGACAAAAGCTCTTTTCGAAACTCGATTTTTGAGGTTTTGGCAAGAATAATTGAAAAAACAGCACCGAACATACACCATGAAACAAATGCCTGAAATACGGATGAAGCAAGTATTACTTTTTTGATAAATATTGCTTCTGCCGCACTAAAAAACAGGGCAAGAAACCGGTATTGAATTTGTTTGTTTTTTAAAAGTGCAAAACTGAATTTTTCTTCAAGCGTATCCAGTACAAAGTAACTTCCGGCGATAATCATAAGCATTCCGAAAAGACTTGTTATATCAGGAAGCTCTTTCAAAAGAAAGATGCCAAATACCAGCCCGACAACCGCTTTGTATGCGTTTATCGGTCCGAGTACGGAGATGTCGCCTTTTTCAAGCGCCTTTACAAGAAATCCGTTTCCGAGTGCGCCAAGTATTCCGACAATTGTTGAATTTATCCAAAATTCTCTATTTAAGGAAATGGGAGAATTGAAGCAGAAGAAGGGTATACATACTATTGTAAGTATAAGGTATGTCAAGGCATTTATCATTAAAGGCGGGCAAACATTCATTGCCAGTTTTTTTTGAAAAACATTAGCAAGGCTGTTTGAAAAAATACGTATTATTACTGCTGTTGTCAGAATAAAAATATACATAATGTTCAATATTATAAAATTTAAACAACTCTTTGTCAGTAAAAAATATACAAATAACAAAATTTGAAGTAGAATAATCTTATGAGAAAAATCCTGTCATTATTTTTGGTTTTTTTGTTTACAGTGAACTCGGCGCTGGCTTTCTCTGTTGATACAACAGGCTGGGCGGATAAGCCGGAGCTTGTCAGTGTTAGCGCATCTGAGATGGATTTGAAAAGTGATCTGAAAAATGATTTCAGAGTATTTCAAACTACAATTACAAACAATACGGATGCTGCGGTAGATGTAATTATACCTTCCAACAAAATAGCAAATGATTCGGTTGAAAAACTTATAGCCTCAGGACTGTCTTTTAAAGAACTCATGGCTGTTCCGGCACAGCTTGCAACGGACAGCTACAAAGAAGATGTCGGACAAGGTACTGTGGCAAAAGCTCACAAAAGCCTGATTTGTGTTCTTGCAACAGCAGGTGCTGTTGCTGCCGGTGCTGGATTTTTGGGAATGTACCCGCAGCAAAAAACAGAGGAGTTTTTTGCTCATAAAAAAATGAGAAAAGAGTACAAAAAGATTTCAAAAAATGTTATTTGCGATTTGACATTGCCGCCTTTGGAACAGGCTGATGTGCTGCTTTTTGTTCCTATTGATTATCAAAATCCGCTTCTTATAATCAATTCCAGAAACGATGCCAGTGACGTGTATACCGACTATCATCAGCTATAATATTTAATCTAGTGTCGTCTTCCCGTCCATTAAGGCTTGACATTTAGTCAACCCTTAACGGAGTCCTTGCTTCGAGCCTTCGAAGCTCAAAGACTCACCTTTTCAATATGTCACTCCAAAAATTCGTTTACGTCTTCCTCTCATAAAACCTGACTTTTAGTCAGCTTTTATTCGGCAGAGTGCTCCTTGTTACGAATTTTTTTTCGAACATATTTATTGTGCACAAATATCTGCTGTTGTTACTTTTATGACTTTATTCAAGTCTGAAAAACTCAGCTCAACCTGATACCCTATTTTTCCTGCACTGAAAATTATACTGTCAAAACTTTGAGCAGAAGCATCCGCAATGGTAGGATAGACTTTTTTCATTCCTATGGGGGAGCAGCCTCCGTGGATATAGCCTGTTACTTTCAGCAGATCTTTTTGTTTTATCATTTCTACGGATTTTTCTCCTGCCGCATGGGCGGCTTTTTTCATATCAAGTTCTTTTGCCACGGGTATCATAAATACATGATATTCTCCGGATTTCCCCTGTGTTACCAGTGTTTTAAAAACCATGTCCGGATTTTGCCCCAAAGCAGCCGCAACATCTACACCGCTGATTGCATCCGTATCGGCATAACAATAGTGTTTATATGAAATTTTGTTTTTGTCCAAAATCCGCATTACATTTGTTTTGTAATCCATTTTTTCTCCGGTTTTGTTATTACATATATAAATATAATACAAATTCTTTTTATATTCTGGTTTCTAAATAACAAAAAAAGTGGTATTATTTTGTATACACGCTTGATACACAAATAGGATACTCCCAAATGAGTAATATAGAGGAAAAAACAGTTAATGCAATCAGAATTCTTGCTGCCGATGCTATTCAGAAAGCAAATTCAGGACATCCGGGGCTTCCTTTGGGGGCTGCACCTATGGCATATGAATTGTGGGCAAAGCATTTAAAGTTTAATCCTAAAGACTCAAAGTGGATAAACAGGGACAGATTTATACTTTCTGCAGGTCATGGTTCTGCACTTTTGTATGCGCTCAATCATCTTTTTGGCTGCGGTTTGACTATTGAAGACATAAAGGACTTTAGACAGTTCGGTTCAAAAACTCCGGGACATCCTGAGTATGCACATACCCCTGCTGTTGAAGCAACAACTGGACCTTTGGGCGCAGGAATGGGCATGGCTGTCGGAATGGCAATGGCTCAAGCGCATCTGGCGAAAATTTTTAACAAACTCGAATATCCTATTTTTGACAATTATACGTATGTTCTGGGCGGTGACGGATGTATGATGGAAGGTATTTCTTCGGAAGCATTCTCTTTTGCCGGCACTCTGGGTTTGGACAAATTAATAGTATTTTATGACAGCAACAAAATTTCCATAGAAGGTGATACGGATATAACATTCTGTGAAAATGTAGAAGAAAGAATGAAAGCGTTTGGTTTCCAGGTTTTGACTGTTGAAGACGGAAATGACCTGGCGGCAATCGGTAAAGCGATAGAAGAAGCAAAAGCGGAAAAAGAAAAACCTTCATTTATTACGGTTAAAACAAAAATAGGATACGGCTGTCCTGCAAAACAAGGCAAGGCATGCGCTCACGGCGAGCCTCTCGGGGTTGAAAATGTTGAAGAGCTGAGAAAAACTCTCGGATGGCAGTGCCGGGATCCTTTCTGTGTTGATAAAGATGTATATGACCATTGCTGTGAACTTACAAAGAAAAATATCTTAGCTTATGAAAAGTGGAATTGTCTTTTTGATGAATACTGTAAAAAGTATCCTGAAATGAAAAAGCTGTGGGATAAGTATTTTTCTGACATTGATGCTCAAAAATTGCTGGATGACAAAGATTTTTGGACTTTTGAAAACAAACCGGCAGCAACAAGGGCTTCGTCCGGGGAGCTTATTAACAGACTTAAAGATATAATGCCCAATATCATTGGCGGAAGCGCTGATCTCGGACCTTCAAACAAATCGGAAATCAAAGGCGGCGGTGATTTTACAAAAGAAACTCCGCAAGGTCGTAATATACACTATGGTGTCAGGGAACAGGCAATGGCTGCAATCGCCAACGGAATTGCTTTGTATGGAGGTTTAAAAAATTACGTTGCTACATTTTTTGTATTCAGTGATTATTTAAAACCGATGGCAAGGTTGTCTGCTTTGATGGAATTACCGGTTACTTATATCTTTACGCATGACAGTATCGGTGTCGGTGAAGACGGACCAACTCACGAACCAGTTGAGCAGCTGGCGATGTTTCGTTCAACGCCAAACTTTGTGGTTTATCGACCGGCCGATGCAATAGAAACCGCTGCCGGGTGGTATACTGCCGTGACCAGCAAAAAAACACCGACGGCACTTGTTTTAACAAGACAGAATATAAATCAAATTGATACGGATATAAAAAGACGTGACGGCGCTTTAAAAGGAGCATATGTTATATCAAAAGAGAAAAAATCCTCTCCCGATGTGATTATCATAGCCACGGGTTCTGAAGTTGAACTTGCTATCAAGGCACAATCAGCGTTGAGAGAAGAAAATATTGATGCACGTGTTGTAAGTATGCCGTCTATGGTGATATTTGACAAACAAACTCGGGAATACAAAGAATCCGTTCTGCCGAATTCCGTAAGAAAAAGAGTTGCGATAGAGGCATTGTCCGGCTTTGGATGGGAAAAGTATATCGGTTTGGATGGCGCAATGTTGACAATGGACCGATTTGGCGCATCTGCTCCGGCAAAGGTGCTTTTTGAAAAATTCGGTTTTACTGTTGAAAATGTAGTAAAAACGGTAAAATCTATACTGTAGTGCCCGTAATATGGCTGTACGTACTCAAGGCAAATTTATCGGTCATCCCTGAGATATAATCAACAACTGCTTGTTGATAGTCTTTTGGGTTTTCTAAATGATAGACGATTTCGTTTTTTTGCTCAGGTTTTCTGCATTTGTTTTCGGAGTATGTTACAAGCCAGTCTCTAAAATTATTGATGTATTTGTCATTTACTGGCAGATAGTCAATTGTTTGGCTGCCTCTGTACATTGATGAATAATAATTAAATATTGTATTCAGGACTTTTTCACATTTTTCTTTTGAAATACTTCTGATATCATTTCTGTAGTAGATGTTTTCTGTATTATATTTTTTCACGGCATCCATAATTTTTGAAACCGGTTCTGAAAATCTTATACCCTTTACCAAAGACGAATTCTGTATAATGTCATTTATAAAAAGATTTGTTAGTGTAGTATTGTTTACTTCATCATCAAAATCGGGTTTTATTGATTGTACGAGTGTTTTTAATTCCTGCAGATTTTTTTGTGTAAGTACACCAATCCTGACAGCGTCTTCTATGTCTCTTCCGAGATATGCAATTTTGTCGGAAATTTTTACAACAATTCCTTCCCAGGTATAAGGCTGGACTTCTGCAGGCTTTTGAAGACTGTTTAAATCTATAAACTCTTTTCTCGGTCTGAGTCCGTTTTCGTCAACTTCTCCGCAGTGGTTTATTATACCGTCACGAACCGCATAGGTAAGGTTCATATTGCGTATATTACCTTTTGAATCATGATACAGGCTGAATTTTTCAACCATTCTAAGTCCGTTTTTCTCATGCCAGAATGTGGGAAGCCCGTTTGCCTGTGTAATTTTCTTGAGTACTCTTTCTCCGTCATGACCAAAAGGCGCATGCCCGATATCATGCCCCTGTGCAATTGCTTCAGCCAGTTCTTCATTGAGCCCGAGCTGTTTTGAAATAGTTCTGGCTGTGTCTACAACCTGAAGAACATGAGAGCTTCGTGTTGAGACCATATCATTTTCCGGTACCGGAAAAACCTGAGTTTTGTATCTCAAACGGTCATATGCCTCGGAGTTCATGATACGGTTTTTGTCCCTGTCAAAAGGTGTTCTCCAATCCTGATGGCTGTCTTCAAGCTGAAATTGTCTTGAAATTGCATTTTGCCAGTTGGGATTTGATTCGGTCATTGCTGCGGTTTTAAAAAGCTGCATTCTTGGAAGAAGTGCAGCTTTGAAATTCGGAATAAAACGATAATCTATAGATATGACGGAAGTATTGAAAGTATTCTGTATTATATCGTTTTTCAAAACACTGTCTTTCTTCGCAGTATCAGGCGTTGCGGCGTAGTGTTTTGCGGAAAAATTAATGTTTGTTATCGGTGAGAGCATAATCTATTTATAGCAGTTAATTTTTTTGTTTAAAACAGATTATGAATTTTTTGTAACCTTTGCATAAAAAATCCCGTAATTTCTTTGCAATACTTGGAAAAAGTTGCTATATTGATATAGCTATAATTCAGGTAGAATATGGAGAAAAAATGCTTTCATTGGAAAAAATAATAATTGCGGCAAATACACTCAAAGAAGTTATAAGAAAAACGGACTTGATATATTCGCAGGCTCTTTCCAAAAATAATGAAATATATTTGAAAGCGGAAAATCTTCAGGTTACCGGTTCATTCAAAGTCAGGGGTGCATATGTAAAAGTTGCATCTTTGTCTGACGAACAGAAAGCAAAAGGTATTATCGCCTGTTCTGCTGGAAATCATGCGCAGGGTGTTGCTCTTGCTGCTCAAAAAAGCGGAATAAAATCTACAATTTTTATTCCCAGCACTGCTCCTATTTCAAAAATTGAGGCGACAAGAAAATACGGAGCACAAATAGAGCTGGTTGACGGTGTCTATGATGATGCATATAATGCTGCGTGTAAGTTCCAAAAAGAGACAGGAGCTGAGTTTATACATCCGTTCGATGATGAAGATGTTATTGCCGGTCAGGGTACGATTGCGCTTGAACTTTTGGAGCAACTTCCCGATATTGATGCGGTAATTGTTCCTATTGGCGGCGGCGGATTGATCTCTGGTATAGCTTATACAATAAAAACCTTAAAACCTTCATGCAAGGTCTACGGTGTTCAGGCAGAGGGTGCCGCAAGCATGTTTCACTCGTTTGAAGTGAACAAGCGTGAAGAACTGCCAAAAGTTTCGACTTTTGCTGACGGAACGGCGGTAAAAATGCCTGGGGTGCATACTTTTGAGCTCTGTCAAAAATATGTGGATAAAATTGTTACTGTCAGTGATGATGAAATTGCAACGGCAATACTTACTCTTATGGAGTCACAGAAACTTGTTGCTGAAGGGGCGGGAGCATTGAGTGTAGCGGCTGCGTTGTTCAAAAAACTGCCGATAGAAGACAAAAAAGTTGTTTGTGTTGTTTCCGGAGGAAATATTGATGTAAATATTCTTTCAAGAGTGATAAACAGAGGACTTTTAAAGTCGGGCAGATTGTCTGATTTGACTATAGAAATGCTGGACAAACCGGGTCAGCTTAAAGAGGTTTCTCAAATTATTGCTGATTTGGGTGCAAATGTTATTCGTGTCCGTCATAATCAAGGCGGTGAAGGCACGGATATAAACGATTGCTATTTGAAAATATCTATGGAAACGAAAAATCTTAGACATTTTTGTGAAATAAAACAGGCATTGAGCAAAGCCGGATACAGGCTTTCATAAAACATAAAAGAGGTGAATGGTTATGAAAAAAATAATATTAACAGACAAGGCGCCGGCGCCTATAGGCCCGTATTCACAGGCATATTTGTGCGAAAATACGCTTTACTGTTCGGGGCAGATTGCGATTGAACCAAAAACCGGAGAGTTTTTAAACGGTAATATTGAGGAGCAAACTGAAAAAGTAATTTCAAATATTTCAGAGCTTTTAACCGCTGCCGGTTTTGGTTTTGAAGATGTTGTAAAAACAACCTGCTTTCTGGCTGACATGGATGATTTTGTCAGGTTTAATGAGGTTTATGCAAGATATTTTGTCTCAAAACCCGCAAGGTCATGTGTCGCAGCAAAACAATTGCCGAAAAATGCTCTTGTTGAAATAGAAATTGTGGCAATAAAATAAAATTTGATAATAATAATCAATTGTTTGTTTTTTCTTAACAATAATTTACATGGCTAAAATCCTCTGTGAGCTGGCTTCTTGGCCTAATTTGTTTTTTTCTTGTAACAAAAAATTTGACATTAAGGCAAAAAAAAACGCAATTTTTATTTTGTTCAAATTTTATTTAATTTATCCAGTGTAGAAAAATTACAACTTATTTAAATAGGAGTAGGACATAAATGGAAGTCAATCGTATTAACTTGGAACAGAACATTCGTTCTCAAAAAAGTGGAAAAAAATCCCCGAAAAATGTAGAATCAACAAATCAGCAGGTTAACGAAGCTGATGTAAAGAAAAATAGCAAAGCATGGGCGGCATATACAGCAGCTTTGCTTGCTTTAGGTGCAATGCCAGCAACTACCAGCTGTGTTCAACAGGAACAATATACAAACGTAAATTTTGATCAGGAAGAACTTAAAAACTTGATTAAACAGATGATTGCAAATCAACAGCAAATGATTGAATTGATGCAGCAAAATAATGAGAATAATAAAGAGCAAATTGAATTGTTAAAGAATATTCAAGATGTATTAAACAAAATTAACGATGGTGTTATTGATATTAATGAAGGTTTGACAACGATTACTGCTCTTATTCAAGATTCAAACAGCTTTGACCAGGAATTTTTGGATAAAATTGACCAGATTATCCAAGGTCAAGGCACAGAAAACGAAAAATTGCAGCAGATATTAGAAGAAAATCAAAAACAAACTGCATTTTTATCTAACATTCAGCCTTATATTGAATCAATAGCAAATATCAATCAGGGTATTGCAGACAAATTGGATGAATTCTATCAGGCATTTTTGGATGGTGAACTCTCTCACTCAGATTTTATGCAAAAATTGCTTGATGCTGTTAATAAAAATACAGGTGTTTCTGAAGACATTCTTGCTGCGGTCAATGAACTGAAAGCATCTTATGAAGCAGGACACATTGAAGAAGCTGATTTGCTTAAACAAATTGCTCAATTGCTGGCAAGCATTGACGGAAAGATGGATGCTGTTATTGATGCTCTCAACAATATCAATGAAAGCATTATCAGACATTCAAACAGAGTTGAAGAAAATCATAATGAAACAATGGATGCATTAACAAATATTGGTTCAACAATTGAAAACGGATTTGGCATTACTCAGTCTCAGCTGAACGAGTTGATTCAGCTCAACAGAGAGGGCAATCAAAATGTTGTAGACCTGATGGTTGATCTTGATGAAATGAAAGATATTCTGAATCAGATTAAAAACGGCGAAGGCAACATGAGACTCGAAGAGTTGATTACAAAATACGGCGATATCATGGACGGCAGATTCCAGGAAGTCCTTGATAAATTAAACGGCGGGTTGGATATCAATGATGATGATCTCAATGCTCTTATCATTGCAATCAACAATTCTAAAAATGATTTGTCAAAAATCCAGGAAGATATGGGTACAATTATAGCATTGTTACAAAATGCTCAAGAAGCCGGTATTTCTTCTGAAGATTTGCAGGTTATCGTAGATGCAATTAACAATCTCCAAAATTCAAACGAGCAAGGTAATGATGCTGTTCAGGCTAATTTACAAGATATTCTTGAACGTTTGGCAAGCATTGACGGAATGGTAAGTGTAATCTCTGAAACACAGGGACAAATTTTGAACAGCTTGAACAGATACGGTGCTGTTGCTACAGTTGCATTTGAAGAAATAACTCAAGGTATTGAAGATTTGGCAAACGGTCAAATTACATATGAAGATGCTCAGGACTTGCTGGCAGACTTCAGAACAGCAGCAAATCAGGCATTGAGCTATCAATCTCAGGCAGTTGAATTACTTCAGGCTCTCTTGAATTCTCAAGGTGCCGGTGAAGACGGATTGACTCTTGAACAAATCGATGAACTTATCAACAATAATGATACATTTAATCAAATCAAAGATTTGCTTGGTGATTTGAATGTTGACAGAGTTACAAATGAAACATTGAATCAGGCTTTATCTTCTCACCAGACTGACCTGAGTAAAGTTCAGGAAGATATGGGTACTATCATTGCTCTTCTCCAAAACTTACAAATGGGCGATGTTACTATTGATACAAGCACTCTTGAAGCAACTATCAATGAACTCGTCTCTGCAGTAGAGAATCAGGGTGTAACATCTAACTCATCGATGAGAGAAGTTATTTCTCTTCTTAACAACTTAATTCAAATGATACAGGATCAACAAGAACCAACTGATCCGTCAACAAGAATGATGAGCTTGACAGCTATGAATGATGAATCAAGATTCCCTGCAAAATATGGTTATGCTGACGGACCAACAATCCATTTCTTTGATGCATATTCAAGATTGGCAGCTTCAGAAAAATACAATGCATAGTTCATAAAATAACCTTTCTACTTTTGTTAATATGAACAAAAATGCACCTGAGATATTCTCAGGTGCATTTTCTAATTTCTTACATTTTTTCAAGTTCAGTTCTGTCCGCTCGGGAAAACTGAACGTTTACCCTCGCATGTGGGCTCACTGCGTTACGCCCACGGATTTTCGCTTCTTGAAACACAAACGCTCACGAAAAGCGTGGTTTCCGTGAGCATGTGCCCTGGGTTCGGTTTTAACCTCACACGGCGGGCACATTTGATTTCGCCTCTTGAAATACGTCCGCTCGGGAAAACTGAACGTTTACCCTCGCATGTGGGCTCACTGCGTTACGCCCACGGACGATTTCGCAAATTGCATTTCGTAGAGCTTTTTGTAGAAGCCGTTTTCTCTGCACAATAGTTCATCGTGTGTTCCGAGTTCAACGAGTTCGCCCTCATTTATTACGGCAATTTTATCTGCATTTTTTATTGTTGAAAGTCTGTGGGCAATAACAAAAACGGTTTTGTTTTGCATAAGGTTATCAAGCGCCTTTTGTACAATGGCTTCTGATTTGTTATCCAATGCGGAAGTTGCTTCATCGAGAATAACAATAGGAGCATCTTTTAGCATTGCTCTGGCAATAGCCACACGCTGTCTTTGACCGCCCGAAAGTGTTGTTCCTCTTTCTCCCAGTTCGGAATTCAGTCCGTCCGGCATTTCTTCCAAAAACTCATCCAGGTGTGCCGCTCGGACAACACGGTCAATATCATCATCAGTTGCATTGAAGTTGCCCATAAGAAGATTTTCTTTTATGGTTCCGGAGAACAAGAAATTGTCCTGAAAAACAACTGATATATTGTTTCTTAATGATTCCAGCTTAATATCCCTGATATCAATTCCGTCTATTTTAATCGCACCTGATTTTACGTCATAAAATCTTGGTATAAGATTTGCAATAGTTGTTTTGCCGCCTCCTGAATTACCCACAATTGCAACGGTTTCACCAACTTTTGCCTGTAAGTTTATATCTTTTAATACAGGAATATCTTCAACATATTCAAAGCATACATGCTCCAGCGTTACACCGTCTTTTACCCCATTTATTTCTACGGCATTTTCTTTGCTTTCAATTTCCGGCATTAAATCAAACAATTCAAACGTCCTGCACATTGAAACAAATATTGTCTGCAGACCTGTCAATGTGTTTCCGAGTGTTTTTACCGGTTTGTATAAAAGCAGTAGTGATGTGACAAAAGACAAAAGACTTCCGCTTGTCATCTGTCCCGACAATACAAGATAAGTTCCGAATGCCAGCACAAATGCAATACCGAAAGATGCAATGGTATACATTATCGGAGACATCCAGGCTACTCTTTTGACCAGAGACATGTTTACATCAAATGAATCATGTATTTCTTTTGAAAATTTGTTGTATTGATGTTGAGCAAGATTGTATGATGTAATGATTTTGTTTCCTGCACAAGTTTCATTGAAGTCTGTTGTGATATTTCCGCCGATTTTCATATTTTCATTTGATGCGGATTTTATTCTTTTTCTTATTAATGCAGCAGGGATAAAAGCTACACACAAAACAACAACACCGACAAGCGCAAGTTTCCAGGAGTTGTATAACATTACGCCGATTAAAGCAAATGCCCCTATTCCGGAACCCATAAGCGCTTTTAAATTGTCTAAAACACCTTTTGACGCTGTTTCCGGGTCTGACAAAAATCTTGTCAGTATAATACCGGAAGAGTTTTCATCATAAAATTTTGGATCCATCTGTACAAGTTTTTGAAACAGAGCTTTTTTTACATCATTTGTAACTTTCTGTCCCGTCCAGCTTGTCAGATAGTCGTTCAGGTATCTTAGAACACCCTGAAGCATTGCAAAAGCAACAATGCCGAATGGTATTAAATATGCGAGAATCATATTTTTTTTAATCAAAACTTCATCCATATAAGGTTTCAGTGCATATGCAATTACACCGTCCAGCGCTCCTACAGGCAAAGCAATGCATAAACTCAAAATTATTCTGAACAAATACGGCTTTATATATTTATATATTCTTTTGCTCAAATATGCATAGTCAAATGAATTTTCCGCTAATGTGTCTTTTAGTTTCATTAATTTTTTCCTGTCTCTATACCTGTTAAAAAATAATACCCCAAACAAAATTTAAGAACAAATTGGCAGCTTTATGACAACTGTAAATAAATTGTCTTTTGTTGATTCAAGCTCAATTGAACCGTTCATTGCTTTTATCAGTCCCTTTACAATAAACAATCCCAGTCCAGTTCCCCGTGTAGTTCTGGTTGTTTTGTCATCAATTCTTATGAATTTGCCGAACAGTTTATTCAACTTTTCAGGCGGAATATAATCGTATGCATTTGATATTCTGATTATGGCGGTATTTTTTTCTTGTTCGACTTTCACTTCTATCGGAGTATCCGGATAAGAATATTTGTATGCATTTTCCAAAATATTTATAAAAACCTGTTCTAACCTGTCATTGTCTGCAAGAATATCCGGAAAATCATCAGAAATAGATACATTAACTTCTCGTTCGGCTTTGTGTTTTGTTGACAATATTGCATCATTGATTGTATCAGCAAGGTTTACATTTTCGATTATCAAATTCAACTTTGCACCTTCAATATCAGGAATAACAAGCAAATCTTCCACCATTCTGCTCAATCTTTCCGATTGATTTTTTATAATTTTCAATGATTTTTGTTTTGTTTCTTCATCCAGTTCAATATCCTGACGAAGAAGTCTGGAAGTGTACCCTTTTATGCTGGTCAATGGAGTTCGAAACTCGTGGCTTACGGTATCAATCAGATTTGAACGGAATTCATCAAGTTTTTTTAGTTCCTTGTTTGAGTGTTTGAGCTGTCTGTATGTCTTGTTAATTTCATCAGCCATTTTGTTAAATTCTTCAGCCAGAAATATTGTTTCATGAGGAGTGAAAACATTAGTTAAAAGACGAACTTTGCGTTTGTAATTTCCTTTTGACAGGGCGATAATTCCTTTAAACAACTGTCTTATATTTATATACAAATATGATGTATAAATACCGACAACAAATATTATGAACAAAGCAGATGCGCACAATGCAAGAATAATCTTATATCTTGCTGTATTGATTGTTGTTTTTGTAATGTGATGAGTTGTGTTAACAATAATTGTCATTCCTGATACGGGAAGTCTAAAGTATGCCAGAGGCTGGTTTTTTACTTTACCGAATATTACCGCTTCATTTGTTTTGAGGTTTTTGGGCAGAGCATATGTTACTCTTTCAAAGTCCTTTTTGTTATAATTGTGTGCGGCAACAAGTTCTTTTTTTGCATTGATGATGTAAATCTGCCTGTCGTCTTTTTTGTAGATATTGAATACCTGATCTTCAAAAACCCTTTCATCTATAGTTGCAATTATTGCTTCTCTGTCATTGATTTTTTTTAGTATTTCTATATTTTTTTTATCTTCGCTGAAAGAAGAATAGTTTTCCCATATTTTATATTTATCCGTGTCAGTTTTGTTGATAATTTCCAAAGATGCAAGTATTTTTGAATTTATTAAAAGATCTTTAAGATATACCTGTTTGTCGTAGTCGGATTTTATATGTTTCAAAGACAGAACAATCTGGTTGAGTTCATCTTCTCCTGATTCAGCAAATGTTTCAATATTTGATGCAATGGATTCTGAGATACTCATTGCTGAATATTGCAGCTCATTTCTGACTGCGTGCTGGTTAATGTTGTTGATAATAACTGCACTGACAGCAGTAGGAACAATTACGGCAAGCAATAGAACAATTATAATTTGTTCTACTATTTTCAGTCTTCTTAAATCTTTGAGCTTTTTCATAATTAATTCTCTTCGGCAGTTTCACTTATAGGTGTGAGTTTGTAGCCGACATTTGTAACCGTATGCAGGTATTTTGGGTTTTTTGTGTCTTTTTCAATTTTTTGTCTGAGTCCGCCGACATGAACTCTGACCATACGTACATCTTCATCGGAGTCATATCCCCAGACTTCATCAAGCAGTACAGCAAGAGAAACTGAATCGTTAAAATGCTGCATAAGACAATATAAAATTTCAAACTCTGTAGGAGTAAGCTTGATTTTTTTGCCTTCGATTGCTGTTTCCAAAGATTCCGGAAAAAGTTCAATATCTCCCATTTTTAAGATTTCTTTTTTAAATTCCGATTCGTTTGATGAGTTATCCGAATTTCTTCTCAATAAAGCTTTTACACGAAGAAGAACCTCCTGAATGTCAAAAGGTTTTACAAGATAATCATCAGCGCCGCAGTCAAAGCCCTGTGTTTTATCGCCGATTGTTCCTTTTGCAGTGAGCAGAAGTACAGGTACATCCGGTTTTGCCTTTCTTAGATTTTTGCACACGTCAAAACCGTTCATTTTGGGCATCATGACGTCAAGAAGTATTATGTCATAATAATTGTTGACAGCTTTGTTTAGCCCTTCCATACCGTCACAGGCTGTATCAACAGAATATCCGCTGTGAGCCAGGTCAAATTCCAAGAGCTCTCTTATTTCATCGTCGTCGTCAACTACCAGTATTCTTTTTTGCATAAATAACCGCCTTTATAACCAATATTTTCTCATATTGATTTTTTTTAAACAAGAATTTGTTAATAATGTTAAAATGTCCGAAAATTTTTGTGAGAAAAATATGTGAAGATTCTTCGCTGTGCTCAGAATGACATGGAATCGTCATCCTGAGGGTGAAACCCGAAGGATCTTTAACAATAGATTCTTCGGTCACTATGTTCCCTCAGAATGACGAAAAGTCTAAAGCCTCAGAATGACAGAGAG
>CALVEJ010000013.1 GCA_944326535.1 Candidatus Gastranaerophilales bacterium
AAAACCTCCGTCTGTTTTTTAAGGAGAAAAAATGACAATTGAACTTTACAAGAATTCATTCGTCACTTTAGAAGATGCACAGACCTATTTTGAAGAAAGATACGACTCAAACGACTGGTTTGCTCTTGAAGAAGAAGATAAAGAAAAGCTTCTCATTACAGCAAGCAAAAAAATAAACACCTTTGATTTTGTCGGCGAGCAGCTTGCAAAAGATCAGCCAATGGCTTTTCCGAGAGATTATGAAATGCCGCAGGATATCAAAGATGCTGTTTGCGAAGAAGCCATATCCTTGATATCAAAATCGAGCAGTGTTCATGCAAAAAATCAGGCTGATAATATTTCTTCAATAAGTCTTGGCGCAGGATCTGTATCATATTCTCCATCTTCAAATAGTGATGAAGTAAAACTGCTGGCATCTGCCACAGCTTTATACTTGGTAAAAAAATGGATAAAAAAAGGCTATTATATGCCGTTTTGAGACAGGAGAATATTTATGGGATATTACACAAATTTGCTTAAGGACACAGCCGTTCTCAAAACAGTAGACGGTACTGACGAAAACGGAAGACCAAATATAATTGCGCTTGATGAAATTGACTGCAAAATTGAATTTAAAAATTCAGTAAGCATCGGTTCAAACGGAGAAGAAATAACTTCTTCAGGCAGATTATACACGGAATCAGCAGCAAAAACCGGCGATATCATCGAATTGAAAGACAAAGAATACAAAGTAACGAACGTAAATCCTTATTACCCTATAGACAGCTCTCTGTTTGTGATTAATGAAGTTTATTTCGGATAAAAAACAGAAAGTGTACGGAGAAAAATGATTTTAGATGATTTAAAAAATTTTATTATACAAAATTCTCTTGCACAGGAAGAGTGCATAAAATATGACTATGATTCTTCAAAAGGCGACAACATGGTCCTCTTGCATTTATATGACAGCATACCCTGCAGTCTCGCAAGACGATCCGGTATCAGAATTACAACAAAATTTATCGACCTTGATATAGCAAGAGATACCTGTTTTGGAATACATGATTTGCTTTTTCCTGAAGATCTTTTCCAAAAATCAGTAAAAATTAACGGAAAAGTTATGCATATAAAACTAAATAAAGGTCCTTTCTATCAAGGAAAAGACCAGTCAAAAAGACATAATTATATTTTGGACATAACAGTTACATACAACAGATAGGAGAAAAAAATGGCACTAAAAACAGTAACAAAACTCTTTGGTGTTGACGATGCAAAATTGTTTCCGGTAACGGAAGATTCTGCAGACAAATTCACATGCGGAAACGCCATTGACCTGCCCGGAGTACGACAGATTTCTTTGACATACGAAATAGAAGAAAAATCTCTCACCGGGGATGAAAAAGTTTTGGAAGTTTCAAACAAAATAAAATCCGTTGCTTTTAATATGGAATATGCAAAACTCAGTCTTGAAGTTCTTGCACAGCTCACCGGAGGCAGTTTTACAACAACCGGCTCGGCAGATACAGAGACCGGAACTTTCAGTTTTGGCGGCGGCGATCTGCCAAACTATTTCCAATTGAAAGCCCAAATTCTTGATACAAGCAACGACGGCGGAGATGTTCATTTCTGCATTTATAAAGCAAAAGCAACAGCTATTCCGCTGAACGGTGTTCAAGATGATTTTGCAACATTAACTTTTGACGGAAGAGGTGTTTACACAGAACACGAATTTGGTGAAGGAGATAACAAACAAACCAAACTCATTGATATTGAAATCCATGCAAAAGCAAAAGATTTGAGCGCAACTACTCATACAGTATCTGCATAATACTGCACCCGATATAGTCCGAAACGGCACATTTGTTGCCTTTCGGACACAGGGTGAGAGGAAGTTACAAAATTGAAAGGAGATGGTGGCACAGATATTTTTGAAAAAATTTTCACAAACAGGAGTCAAACGGAAAATACATTAATTTTTTTAATTCAATTCGTTAAATAATAAAAAATAAACAAATAAAAGTCACCGAGAATATAATGAAAAAATTTTTTAAATACCTAATTATAATTATCTTAACCGTCATTATCTGGGGGCTTTTTATTGAGCCCAATTTACTCATAGTCAGACATTACAAAATTAAAAACGAAAGCCTTAAAGGTACAAAAATTGTCTTTGCAACCGACTTTCATTTAAAACAAAATGAATACAAGAAATTAAGGAAAATAATAAAAAAAATAAATGCACAGAATGCAGATATAGTTCTTTTGGGCGGAGACTATGTAAACGGACAAGTATATCAAAAAACACTCCACCCAAAAATAATTGCAAAAGAATCAGGGAACATAAAATCAAAATACGGAGCTTTTTCTGTACTCGGCAACCACGATTTCTGGCTGGACGGAAACAAAATAAAACCTGAACTGCAAAAATACGGAATACAGGTTTTGTCCAACCAAAACAAAAGCATAAAACTACCGAACAACAAAAAACTATATATCGCAGGAGTTGAAGACCTTTCAACAGGAAATCCCGATATCAAAAAAGCTCTCAAAAACACAGCTTCGCCCGTTATTTTGATATCGCATTCGCCGGATATTTTTCCCGAAGTACCGTCTTCTGTCGTTCTGACACTATCAGGACATACTCATGGCGGACAAATTGTTCTGCCTTTTTACGGACCTGTTTTTGTTCCGTCTGAATTCGGCAAAAAATATGTATCAGGACTGATTGAAGAAAACAACAAAAGAATGATTGTTTCAAAAGGAATCGGTACCAGTATACTGCCGGTTAGATTCGGCAGTATACCGGAAATTGTTGTTGTGGAATTTTATTATTAATCCGGAAAATCTGTCCTGAGCCACCTTCCTTTAATTGAATAAGTGACCCCAGGCAATTCAGCCTGCCGGCATTTTTCACTTTGTGAATTTGTGCAATAACTGTAAACAGTATCATATTTTGTAATCTGTATTACAAAATCATTACCGTTATTTTCCGGAAAATACTCATACTTTAAATTCGAATTACCATAATTGAATTTATTAAAAGAGTCCGGATATTTTCCGCTTTGATTTTTATAATTATTTAACAGCTTAATAGATTTTTCCTGTGATTTTAAAAAGATAAATTCTAACGATGCAGGAATTGAACATAAAAAACTCCAAACAATATACGAAATTAATAAAAATTTTACTATCGGATCTGAAATAAATTTTAGAATTTTATTCTTAAATAATGTCTTCATATTTCTATTATGAAGGCATTTTTCAAAAAAAAATTATCATATTTTCCGTTTAGAAAGGATATTCATGAACAAATATAATAAAAAAAATTATAAAAGTATCAACGAGGCAAAAAATTTCTTCAGAGATGATGCCTGGGAATTTTTTAAAAAGCAGAATAATCTACCTGTTTCAATGACCAGAGCAAATTTTGAAAAATTCTATAAAGACGACAATCTGATAGAAAAATGGGGTGCTTTCAGACACTATTATACAAGTGCTGCTTTCACAAAGACTTATGGAGAAACAGCCGCAAAACTTTTGGGAGATGCAAACGAAATTATACAGTTTGGATCTATAAAATCGTTTCCGTCACTAACAGAATATAATGCCGGTAATAAGCCTCTCGACAGGAGAATGGATATAAAAAACAATGCCGCCGGACGTGAACTTGCAAAAAACACCATGAACGACATCGACTTATTATCAGAAGCCTATTACACATTAACAAGAAACCCTGATGTCGTTTTAAATCAAAATATATACAATGAAGATCCATACAATGACAATTTTATAATGAATGCAATATGGAAAGCGGCAGACCTTGCTTATTATGAAAGAGAACAAAAAAAACACGCAAAAGATAATATTCTGAACGGACAGATTATATACAACAAACCGCTATCTTTAAAAGAGCGTTTAATGCGAGCAAGGGAAGAAAAACTTGCCCGATACACGCAGCGCCTGGCAGAATCACCCGAAAAAATTGCACAAATGCAAGCAAACCACGTCTCGCTCGAAGAACTGAAAGCACCGCAAGAAGCAAAAAAACAAAAAGTCAGAGATATTGTAAAAGGAAAGGTTCAATTTGACGAAAATGCCGATTTGTCGGGGTATGTTAATAAAAAATCGAATGACAACAGAATCTTTACACAAGAAGATCTTGATGAAATGACAGAAGCTGAAAAGAAGGAAAACGCCCAAGCCATCATGTATCAAAAACAAACAATTGGCGTCCCTACTAGAGAACAAGCTAAAAAAGCAGTTGAAAAGGGCGGTATGGTTCATGTACGAGCCTATACAAGAGCTGACGGAACGAAAGTCAGGAGTCATTACAGGTCCAGATAAATTTGTTTATTACAGCCGGAACATTTTCCCGCACCCGTATTTTCAGGTGCGGTGATTTTCTAATTCACTGCCGCAGCTGCTGCCGGCAGTTTAGCGTGACGGCGGCAGAATGCTTCTTATCACGAATTTTTCTCGGACATCTACAAGGATTTTTAGACTATGAAAAAAAAGATAGGAAAAACAAAATACAAAAAACTTGAAAATTTTTACACAGATTTAATAAATGAAAATAACGTTATATTTTTGGACGAAATCTTTACTTTTACGGATATTTCACCATCCGATTTTTTTGAAAACGAATTTGATAAATCAGCACCAATCAAAGATGCAATAGAAATAAACAGAGCAAAACTCAAACGGGATTTGCGCATCAAATGGTTTGAAAGCACAAATGCCACACTTAATGCAGCTTTATACAAACTCATTTGTACGGAAGAAGAAAAACGTGCACTTTCTTCCTCCGCAGCAAAAAATGCCCAGCCAAATGATGTTTGTACACAGGAGGAATATTTAAAAAGTTTGAAGGAAATGAGCGAGGGGATAGAAAATGCCGATTGATTGGACAAAATCAAAATACAGCAAAAAGCATCGCCTATTTTTGAGCAAAAAGCCGGAGGATATGAAATTTTTCACGCTTTGTGACGGAGCGGTACGTTCCGCTAAAACGCTGTCGATTATTTACAAAATACCTCAAATTTTTAATTTTGTCGGAAATGAATATTTAAAAGTATTTTCAGGATATTCAAAAAATACGGTAAGGAACAATGTTCTGGTTGAACTGCTGCCGTATCTGAAAAACTACCACGGTGCACAGGTAAAGTTCAACTCTGCAAGCGGAGAACTGGACATAAAACTATGGGGAAAAATGTACAGCTGCCTTGTTGTCGGAGGCGGCAAATCAGACAGTGACTCAAATATTCAAGGTGCAACATGGGACTTTTGGTATGCAAATGAACTGCCAAAACATCACTATGGTTTTTACAACATGGCGCTGTCAAGGCTCACACCTGAAAATGCACGGGCAATTGCAGACAGCAATCCGGAAAGCTCCAATCACTGGTTGTACAGAGAGCGTATCAAGCCGTATCTTGAAGATGACCAAAAAATTAAAAGTATTTTTGATTACTGGCATTTCACAATGGAAGACAATGCAAATCTTTCCAAAGCCTTTATTGAAAATCAAAAAAAGCTATACAGCGGTGTTTTTGAAGCAAGAAAAATAAAAGGGCTCTGGGTTGTCGCTCAGGGACTTGTCTATGACACATTTTCAATTGAAAAACACACCTGTTCTCACGGACAAATCCTGGACAAAATTAAAAAAAACGAATTTATAGAATATTTTCTTGGTCTTGACTGGGGATGGATACACCCGCTTTCATGCGGGCTGTACGGAGTAACAGCAAAAGGCAAATATTACAAAATCGATGAGCTGTACGGATCAAAAATCAACGACGACAAGGTAATCAGCTGGATTTTAAACAAGCAAAATGAATACGGGCGGTATTTTCGTTTTATCAATTGCGACAATGCCAGACCTGAACAAAACCACAAACTAAGACAGAACTTAAACGGAATTATCGTTCACGAAAAAAAGCCCAAAGTAATAGACAGCATCGGAATATTACGCTCAATCATAAATTACGACAGGCTCATTGTAAACAAAGACCGGTGCAAAAATACTATCTGGGAGTTCGGACTATACAGATATCCGGATTCAGAAGAAGAAATAAACGTTATTCTTGATGCGGACATGCCGGTAAAACAGAATGACGACACTATGGATGAAACACGATATGCGCTGAATTTTTATGAAACCACATACGGTTACAAATTTAAAAATACCCAAAACATCAACGAATAGGAGAATAATATGAAAACAAAAATTCCGGTTGAACGACTTTTGGAAAAAGTGGGCAAGCCTTATGAACAACTAAATTCTGACGGAACATATCAAGGCTGTTTTTATCCTTTGCAAGTTTTGTATCCGGAAATAAGAAAATATAAACTTCGTTATAAAACAAAAGAAAAAATTTCTGATTTTGCAATGGAAAAACTAAAAAAATATTTTTATGAAATTCACCCGTCAGAATTGCACACCGGTGATATTATAGCAGCACATCTAAGCACCGGACTGCATATAGCCGTATATTTCGAATACGGAAAAATCATACATGTTTTTAAAGAAAATACACTACAAATAGGCAGATTGAAAATGTTTAAAAATTTTCAAGCTTTCAGGAGGAAATAATGGGAGCAATAACAACTATATTTAACGCAATTGCAAATATCGCAAAAACTGTCATAAAGTTTTTGGGAACCACCGCATTCAAAATCGGAGGTATTGCGGTAACCTGGGGAAACGTAGGTCAGGCGATTATCTACGGCGGTACAGCATTAAGCGCTATTTTGCAAAAGAAATCAGGTGATCTCGGGTCAATATCGCCGACATATCAGGGGTCAATCCAAACACAAACAAATCAGGATCTGCCAATACCTTTACTGTACGGCACCTGTAAACTTGCAGGCAACAGAATTTGGCAGGACGAAAATTACACATCTAACATAAAAAGAATCGTTGCTTTTGCGGAAGGAGAAATCTGTGAATATTCGGATATCAAGCTAAATGACATCCCGATAAACGAAATTGCCGGCATATCAATAAACAGATACTACGGCACGGCTGATCAAGAAGTTGATCCTATTGTTGGCGGAGCAACGCACAAAGAAAGAGCGGCTAAAGTCGGTTCCTTAAAAAATGTTGCCTATTTAGCCATTTCTGTACCAAGAGGAGAAAAAATTGATATAAATTATAACCTCACAGCAATAGTAAAAGGCAGAAAAATCAGAGTTTATCAAAACAAATACCAATACGAAGTAAAATACTCGGAAAACCCCGCCTGGGTGATGTTTGATTTTCTGACAAGCTACAATGGAATGGGTCTGGCGTGCGGCAAAGACGGAAATATTTCGGAAGATTTAATAGAAGCGCTCTTTGATCTTGACAGTTTCGTTGAAGCCGCTGCTTACTGTGATGAAATAGTTGAAACAACAACGACGGATGAAAACGGAGAAGAAAAAACAACAGAATCTCCAAGATTTACATTCAACATGATTTTCGATGCCCAGACCTCGGCAAGAAGCTTGATTGACGAAATTTACCGCTCCTGCAGAGGCGGATTATTTGTAAAAGACGGGCGTTTACAGTTCAAAATAGACAAGCCCGAATTCGTAAGCAAAATATTCACGGTAAATGATATTATAAAAGGCTCCGAAACATTTCAAACAATACCGCAGGAAGAGCATTATGACATACTAAAATGCTCATATGTGTCACCGGATCATGAATGGCAAAAAGTAGAAGCCACAGCAGAAGTTCCTGAATACAGGGATTCTGTTCCCATTGAACACAGCGTAAAAATGTACTCCGTAACAAATTTCCAACAGGCATCAAGACTTGCCTGGTATTATATAAATGCAAAACGAATTCAGCCATACTTTGGAAGTTTTCAAACCGACTATAAAGGGTATGACCTTGAAGTCGGTGATGTAATAAGTTTTGACAGTCTATTGATGGGACTTGACAATTATAAGGTCAAAGTAACAAGTGTTATTGACAACGGAAGCGGAATTTTTACAATCAACTGGAGGAGCTATGATGCAAGTCTCTATGACGACAAACTCGGCAGCAAAGAGCCAACTGCTCTTATCAGCACAATAACGGATATCGCAAAATATCCCGATGATGTAAAAAACTTTAATGTCGTTCAAAGCAACAATCTTTTTAATTTTGTATGGGAACCAAACTCCAATGTAAATGATACATATGAAATCAGAGTCGGTGAACGATGGGAAAACAGCAGTATTGTAAAATCAGGCATAACTGACAACAAATTTTCATACGAAATACCGTCTAACGGACTGTTTCAATTCTGGATAAAAGCTTTCAACGGTTACAATTACTCAGAAAATGCAACACTTGATGTAATAAATGTCGACAGCGTACCAAGTCTGAATGAAATTGTAAAATTCGACATTCTCTCTGACCTTTCAGGGACATACGATGAAAATATAAAAATTTATCACAATACTTTAAAACTAAAAGAAAACAATGTTCTTTGGGAAACAACAGAACATTACTGGGACAACTCAGGATATTACCAAAACGGCGGCAGATGGGGTGCTGTCGTTTACAACACAGGAATTTATTACAGTCAGGTTTTTGACATAGGCGCAAAACTTGAAAGCATAACTTCCTTTGATTACTGTTTCACAAGTGCGGACAGACAAAGCAATGTACTGCTTGAGTGGGCTTATTCTGATGACAATTCAATGTTTACCGACTGGACACCGGTAAATAGCGGAAAATACACCTTCAGATATTGCAAGTTCAGAATTACACTACAAGCAAAGAACAACGTACAGACAGTTTTAACCAATTTCGTTGTAAACATTGATGTACCGGACAAAGATCTGGATATGGAGCTGGAAATCACTGATCCAAATGGATTAACAATAGAATACAGTTTCATAAATGTACCTTCAATTGTAGCAACAGTAAATGACAATAATGATGCATATGTTGTTATTACAGAAAAAACAAATACATATGCAATTTTAAAAGCATACACCAATTCCGGTGAACTCACCACATGCAAGGTAAGTTTACGTGCAAAAGGTTATTAAGAAAGGATTTTTATGTCAACTAATCAATATACTTGGACGGACAACCCCACTGTCTCCGGGGTTGCCATATGTGATACGGACATTTTAAACGAATGTCTGATGCATTTAAAATATGACAAAAAAGAGGGAAACGGTTTTCCTCTTTTTACACCAATGGTTTTTGACCATATTTTAAGCGGAGAAGAGTCTGTAGGCTGGGCATTACAGGGCTCAGCAGTAACAAATACCTATCCTGATGCCGTTTCCAAAATACAAGAGCTGTATACGGACGGCGTGGAAACAGTTTACAGAAATATAAGCTGCCGCAGATCTGTTGATGGGCGTTATATTGCTGCTATAGAGCAAAAATCCGCCATAGATGAATTGTTTGTTACAACAGGCATTGCTGATTTTTACATATGGGACAGTATAAATCAGTTATTCTACCTGCCACGATCAAAATGGTTCAACCAGTTTACTACGGATACCGATTTGGTTAACACTTATAATGAGGCCGGTCTGCCTAATATTACCGGGACTGCAAACAGCAGTGCAAACAAAGGCGAATTCAATGTTTTTTCCGGTGCGTTCAAAGCCGATACCGGAGCAAGACCTAATATCAGCGGCAACAGCCCTGCCGGTTATTACGGTTTGTCATTTGATGCTTCCGCATCAAATGATATATATGGAAACTCAGAAACCGTACAGCCAAAATCAAGCAACAAACTTTTATATTACAAGGTAGGAAACACTATCTCAAATGAATCAGAAATTGATGTTTCCAATTTAACAAATGATATCTTGCTGTTACAAAACAGTAAACTGGATATTGATCTGTCAAACTGTACAAAACCATATGTTACGGAAACGTACTCAAACGGTGCAAGCTGGTATCGTATATACTCTGACGGATGGTGCGAACAAGGGGGAATTAATGATTGTTATTCAGGCGCCCAAACTACAATTTCTTTACTGAAAAATTATCAGGACAGTAATTATACAGTATTATCGACATACAACGCACCCAATTACGTAGCAGTATCACCGGCATTAGGAGTAAATAATAAACAAACCGGAAGCTTTAATTTATATACCGTCGGCGGTCCCTATGCGTGGCGTACTTTCGGATACATATCACAAGGAGAATAAACAATGTCATACACATTACAAAAACCATACACACAAATACAAAAAGCTGATTTTATCGTTCTTCACAATCACCAAAACGGAAGAAAAATCGAAGAGACCCCCGAAGCCCTTTACGCTCTTGAAGTCGATGAAATTATGCAAGACGGCGAACCGGTTCAAAACCCGAACTATGCCCAAGAACAGCTTGCAGCAGTGAAAGAAGCAAAACTTCAAGAAATAAATACAGCGAAAGAACAGGCTTTCAAAGCAGGTTTTTATTTCAACGAAAAACATTTTGATTGCGACGACAGGGCACAAACGAGACTGTCAGCACAATTCGCAATAGCAAAACCCGATACGGACATTATCTGGCTTGATTATGATTACAGCCCCGTTACTTTTACATACGACCAATTTGTGCAGCTTTGCAATACTGCAACAAATATAGTAAGTGCTATTGAATTTCTTACGGGGCAGTATATGAACTCTGTAGAATCCGCAGCAAGTACAGAAGACGTTAACAATATTACACCAAACTATACATCAGATGCAATAAATACATTTTTATTACAAAACGACAATGAATAAAGAAAGGAAAAATCATGCAGGAAGAAACTAAACAAAAACTAAAACAAGAAGGTCTCAAATACGCAGAAAATCTTACAACAGAAAGTGTTGAGTGTGTATTTAACCTTTTGGATATTATTATCAAAGACAGTGAAAACAAAATAGATGATATGTTTCTCGGTGTTTTAGAACCGTTGAAAACAATTCTGCTGCAATACGTTGATAAAATAGACGGAGTTCAAAACTAATGGCTATTTTACCCTATGAAACAGCAATAAAATCAATCGGCGATTTTTTCAAAAGCATTTTTGATTTTGCAAAAACATCCAAAGAGCATCAATCCGAGACGGAAATAATAAGAGATAAAAGAGATTACAAAGAAGCTACGGATATAGCCGAAAAGATTATAAACATTGCACAGAAATACAAGCAGGAAATGACTTTTGCCGACAGGCTTAAGTTTGTCCGGCTCTCAGAAAAATTTCAAACCCGAAACTAGGAGGAGAAATGCTTAAAGTAGTTGAGTATGCGCCTGTGATTATTGTGGTTATGGGCTTTTTTATTGCATACAAAATATTTGTAACTCCTCAGCAGCTCACAGAACTAAAATCAGAATTGATTGAATATATAGCAGATCATTACGTATCCGACAAAACATACAGAGAAAATCACAGAAACCTTCAAGAACAGCTTGCGCTGATTCATCAGGATATAAATGATGTAAAAAACCTGCTTATTCAAAAAAGAGGAGACTAAAATGGATGAACTTTTTTTTAAAGCACTGAAATTTGTTCTCAAATGGGAAGGAGGATACGTAAACAACCCTAATGACAAAGGAGGAGCTACAAATAAAGGAATTACACAATACACATACAACAATTGGCTCAAATCACACTGCTTGCAGCCCAGAGATGTCAAATTTATTACAGATGACGAAGTTCAGCAGATTTATTACAAAAATTACTGGCTCAAAGCAGGATGTGACAAAATGTCACCCAAATTTGCGATTTTGGCTTTTGACACAGCTGTCAATATGGGTGTCTCCAGAGTACAGCAGTTTATGAAAGCAGCAAACTGGACAGATATTGACAAGTTTTTCAATGCCAGAGAAGAAAAATATAAGGAGTTTGCAAAATACGGAAACCAAAAAATATTTCTTAAAGGGTGGCTCAACAGATTAAACAGCCTAAAACAATTTATAGCTGAATATTAAACCTTCCGCCATAATTTTTGCCCGTCTTGAAAAATCAAGACGGGCTTTTTTTATGCAAATTTTATGTAATTATTTGAACATATATATTTCTGGAGCGTGGTTTATTGTCAAAATCAACAAGAACAATCTGCTGCCAGGTTCCCAACAAAAGCGCTCCGTCAACAAGAGGAATAGAAACAGAACTTCCGAATATCGCTGCCCTGATATGTGCATACCCGTTACCGTCATGCCAGGTATCATCATGGTGATAATCTCTATCCATGGGAACAATACTGTCCAATATATCAGGCAAATCCTTTATCAGCCCGGGTTCGTATTCCACCGTCGTAATAGATGCCGTACTTCCGGCAAGAGCAACGACAATGTTTCCGTTTTTAATGTTATGATTGTATACTGCGGACTTTACTTTTTGGGTAATATCAATAATATCTGTAAATCCTTTTGTATTGATTAAAAAGTGTTCCGTATAAACAGCCATTTTTATTTAACCTCTCCCTGATACTTATACAAATCCATATTGTTTACTCTCAATGCAAAATACGGCATTGATTTATCTTTTTCTTTCATAAACAGATAAAACGTTTTGTTAAAGAACAGATTTCTGCCTCTTTTTTCCACTGTCATAGGCATGGACATTGTCATTATATTCATGACAGCTTCGCTTTTGAGTTTTACACCTGTATTATTCATATTAAAATCAGCCGTCTGCATCGCCTGTGCGATATACAATCTTTCATCCGTTGTGTTATTAAGAATTTCCTTATTACACAATTCGTCATAGTTTGTATAATTCTTGAATGTCATAAAAGGAACCATCAATCTGTCGCCGGCAGAAAATTTCTTTTCTCCTCTATATTTTTGAGCTTTTTTGTTCAATGCCTGATATACTTTGTCAAAAGTCTTTTTTGTATTGGTTCTGTACAAAATAACTTCATCATTATCAGATTTCAAAGCTACCGCATAATCAAACGGAGAGTTGTAGAACAAGACATCTACGCTATCAAACATAGCCTGACGGCTTTGTTTGTCAATACCGAAATATTTTACTTTTGTTTTGCTGTTATTAAAGCTTTCTTCTTTCAAGATATCGTATCTTGCCAAAAATTTGAAATCTTTTTTAAGCATTGCATACATCAAATATGCATTGTTAGGGTCATTCCAGTTTATCCTATCAAGCAATTCGCTTTTTTCTTCAAACTTTTCCCAGATTGCTTTTTCAATCCGCGCTTTCAAAGCCAATGAAGTTCTGCCGTAAGCTGTATAATAAGAATTTTCCGAAAGCATTTCTTTTTTAAATGCCTGCTTATTAAGTTCTTCAGCGAGTTTTGATTTTTCATTTTTAAATACAACAGGACCTTTCAAAATATTGTCCATAAAATCATTCCACACAAGCTGAAATGTACCGACCCACAGTCTGTCAGGTGATTGAGTATCAGCGGAGAAAACAGGCAGCATTTTTACACTTTGAATTTTTGCATCTTTTGCAAAAGCTGAAGCACCTGCAAATATAACAATAGCTGAAAAAAGCAGTACAATCAGTTTTTTCATATATTAACCTCCTAAAGTCCTGTTATACAAAAAATAAAAGACAGGTGAAATTACCTGCCTTTATTTTAATCTGGTAAAATTTAAACTTCAAGAAATAAACGTCTTCCGACAATATTGGGTTTTCCGTTGTAATAACCCGCAAAATAACCGCCCCTTACCGGATTATTTTTACCATAGAAATTTGAATTTACTGATGCATTTGACATAAAAGGGTTTGATGATTGTGATGCAAAAGGATTTACCGCAGTAGACCTGACAGCACCCACAGCAGTAGATTTTGACGTGGACGGAGTCAGCGCTTTTGAAATAAATCCGACAAGATTTTCAATCATAATTTACCTTTCTTTTCTCAGCACCGGGGATTTTGTATCTGAGCTTTTCACACCTAATTTATTAACATCTTAATTAATAATGACAAATTATTTGTAGTCATGTTTATTATAATACATTATTACAATTTGTTAAGTGTTTTTTTGAAAAAATCACCTATTATACGTATGCATATTCATCCCAAAAGTGCAAGAATAGACAAAGGAGGAGTACAAAATGACAAAAAAATGTCCGTTCAATTTTGATGAATGCACCAGAGAATGTGCATTATTTATTGCGGAAGAAGACCTGAATGAACTTGTCTCAAACAGACTGACAAGCATTGGTGTGTTCGACAAACAAAACGGAATGTGCTCATTCAGACACCACGCTCTCGCAAAAAGCAGAGAAATTTTTGAAAAAAGCCAATCAAACAAATTCTAGGCTTTTTTAAAAATTTCGTTATACTTAATAATATAAGTATTTTAATTCCGGAAGAACAAATGAATGAAATAGGTCTCGGACAATTTATAAAAAACGTGTTCGACTACAGCACCGGGAAACAACCAGCGCAGCAGCCCGGCAAAGTTGCCAACGAAAATTTTCAAAAAGCGCAGAATGAAGCCCTAAGACAGCTAAATCAAACCGTTCAGAATATAACCCAAAATCTTGTTCAACAACAAGATATTTTGTATACTCAAATGCAGCTAAAACAACTCTCAAACATTGAACGGTCAATGCTGCTCAAGAGTTTGTTTGCTTTTCCCGAAAATATAAAGGATATTATTGCCTTTCTTGCAGCAGAAAACAAAGCAATGACGGCAAAAGAGATACAGCTTTTGATGACACAGCCGATGGACATTTCAAAATTGATTGTCCTGCTTCAAACACACGGAAAGTCCGCTCTTGAAAAAGTAACAAAAATGATTGCGATAATGAACCAATCCGGAATATACAACACCCAGCAGCTCAAAGAAATGTCCGTTCTGATAAATGCCTGTATTCCCGCAAATGATGCAAGTGCGGCTCAGGTTTTGAAAAGTTTTATGCTTATGTATCTTCCCTGGCTTCCGATTAACGCCGCATCAGATTTTAATGCATCATTTGAAAATGCTGATGAAAAAAAAGCTTCATCTGATGAAGACTCTATTTTTATCTATATAACAACAAAAAACTACGGACTTGTAAAAATACTTTTATACAAAGATGAAGGCAGTTTCAATATTGATATAAACTGCTGCGAGAATTTTCCGAAAGAAAAATTTAATGCATCAATAAGCGAAAAAAGCGAAGACGCCTCGTTAAACCTGAAAGCCAAAGTTTTATACACAACAAGAAAAAACACCGATGACGACAAGAATACAGAGCCCAAGGTTGAGTTTTCAAAATCCTCCAAAATCACTCCGCAGCTTTTGATTATCATACATGCGTTGATAAAAATCGTTATGGAAATAGACTCACAGGGTTCTCTTGAAGAAACACGAAAAGAGTCGCTTTAAAAAATCTTATCCCAGCATCTGTGCATACTTTTCAAGAACCAGAACAGTTGAATCAACCGCCCTGTCAAAAATTTTTTGCTGTATCTGATTCCACTCGGATTTATTTGTTCTTGCAATCTGCAATTCCGGTTGTGTCGAGAATTGTACGTTGGACATAAAAATATCCCTGAGTGTATAATTTTCGGGAAGAGAATTTCTTAATTTTTCATATCCAGGAGTATATGATTTTAAAAGTTCTTTATGCCTTGCAACCATCCCGGCATTTCTGTTATTTTCAAATTTTGCATGCATCATAAAGTCAACGATTTTGCCAAGAACCGGAGAATTCTTAAATATCTTTATGTTTGCCCTTTGGGTATGCATAGGAACAGTAACATCCTGAACAAAATGAAGAGCCATGCCGAGTTCCTGAGGCAAATCAGGACTTTTTTCCATTTCGAATGCATTTGAAATATGTTTCAAAAAAGAGACAAGAGCATTGTTTTCTTTGTGGTGCAGACCAAAACTTTGGGATTTAAATCTTCCCTCAGGAGGAAAATAGAAATGGCTGTTTGTTCCAAATCCTATTTCTGAGCGCAGCAAATCCGGCATCATAGAACCGTTTGTAATTTCCTCCAAAAATTTTGCCCCCGGTGCCAGATTCCTTTTTTGGGTTGCAAGGAGCATGTCCATTCCTACATTATGCATTGCATGAGTGTTCAGCAGTTTTTTGTACGTATTTTTATGCTGCTCAAAAGCCCTGACAATATCTACAATAGACAGTTTGTGAATTAATTTTTGGGCATATATCTTGTCCTGCATTACCGTTTGAGCAGCCCTTTTCAATTCCGGAACTTGCTTTATTGCCTTTTGTGTAATAACTTTATGCGTCATAAAGTTATATCCGAAAGAAGGTTGTGTATTTTGCAATTTACTATCTTTTACGTCAGACAGTGAATATATTTTCAAAACAGTCGTCCTTAATGTTTATTAGCACAGTTAACACAAAACCCGTAAATATATTTTTTGCCAGAATTTTTTTATAACACTTTTTCCTTCAATGCTTTTTCATACGCCAGAGACTTCAAAAACTTGTCTTTAATCACATCGCAAAGTTTTTGATTTTTATGTCTGATAAAGTTTTCCCGAGTATCTGCGTATTTTTTCATTTTAATGCAGCCTCTTTTTCAGCTTTAAGCTGCTTGTTGTCATAGTCAATTCTGCCTATCAGCTTGTTCAAATGTCTTTGAACCTCTTTAAATTGATTTAGATTAAGGCTCTGTGCACCGTCAGAAGAAGCATTTTCAGGATCATTGTGAATTTCTATCATCAAACCGTTTGCACCCGCTATCAATGCAGCCTTGCTCATAGGTTCAATCAGATATCTTCTGCCCGTACCGTGGCTCGGGTCAGCAATCACCGGAAGGTGAGAATATTTTTTGATTATAGGAATTGCTGCAATATCAAGGGTGTTTCTCGTATATGTTGAATCAAAGCCCTTAATACCCCTTTCACAAAGAATAACTTTGTCGTTATCATTTGCCATTATATGTTCCGCAGCAAGCAAAAACTCT
The DNA here is from genome assembly GCA_944326535.1 of Candidatus Gastranaerophilales bacterium. GTDB lineage: Bacteria > Cyanobacteriota > Vampirovibrionia > Gastranaerophilales > Gastranaerophilaceae > Limenecus. The sequence goes on from CALVEJ010000013.1 coordinate 16,803, forward strand.
CTTATAGTAGCCGCAGGACCACGTTTTAGGAGTACGGGTTTACCGGCTTTGCCCACAGCTTTCAAGAGTTTAAAGTTCTGCATATTTCGTGCACCAATCTGGATTAAATCAACATAATCACAGAACATATCCACATCAGCCGTATCCATAACTTCCGAAACAACAAGCATTCCGGTTTTTTCAGCAGCTTCTCTCAAATATTCAAGTCCCTTTTCTCCAAGCCCCTGAAAATCATAAGGTGATGTTCTGGGTTTGAATGCTCCTCCTCTGAGAAATTCACAGCCCATTTCTTTTGCCGCTTTTGCAATTTCAAGCAGCCCTTCAAAATCCTTTTCAACAGAACAAGGACCGACCATCATAACAGGTCTTTCCAACCCGCCGACTTTAACTCCGTTTTCAAATTCAATTACGGTATCTTCTTCCTGATACTCACGTGATGCAAGTTTATACGGTTCTTGAATAAGTTTAACTTCTCTTACACCCTCAAACGAAGCAATAGACTGAGGCTCTATAAGTCTTTTATCTCCGATAGCAGCAAGAACAGTCATAACATCGCCATGATTGAGGATTATTTTAAATCCTTTTTTCTCCATGCTTTTCTTGACAGCATTAATCTGTTCAACAGTGGCTTTCGGCTCCATTATAATAATCATATTTCAATATTCCTTTTCTTCTATTCGGCTATACTAAATTCAACAACTCTTTTAGACTCAAAGATTTCAAAGTCAAAATCACCGGCAATAACAGACGATTTAAAGATACAATCATTACCGCAGACAACATTTTTGAGATGAACACCTTTTTCAACAATAACGTTATCCCACAGTATGACATTGTCCAAAACAGCATCCTCTTCAACAATACAATTTTGTCCTATTACAACATTATTCAAAAGTTTTGCCGTGTCCGAAATTTTGCTGCTTTTTCCTACAGAAGATACCGAGTCATATCTGCGGACAATATCCGAACTTGGTATCATGATTTTTTTTGCAAGTGCATCCTTGTTTGACTGAATATACTGATCAATCGTTCCCACATCAGACCAGTATGAATATATTCTGTACACATTAATCTGTTCGCCTGCTTTCAAAAGGGCGGGGAAAACATCTCTTGCAAAGTCAAATACGGTATTTTCCGGAATAAAATCAAATATTCTTTTTTTGAAAACATAGATACCGGTATTTATATAATTGCTCTTTGCTTCACTTAAAGGAGGTTTTTCCTGAAATTCAACCACCGTATGATTTTCCGAAGGAACAACAACCCCGTATTTGGAGACTTCTTCTCTATCTACCGATACAATTGCCATTGTTGCAATACATCCGCTTTCAAGATGCGATTTTACAATTTTTCCGATATCTGCATCATGCAGACCGTCAGCGCTCACAACTATAAAATCATCAACATCTTCAAAGAAAAATTCACATTTTTTTACGCCGCCTGCCGTTCCGGAAAGTTCATCTTCATTAACATATGAAAAATCGATATCAACAACTTTTTGAGAAGCATATCTGTCTTGGATTTTTTCGGCAAGATAATGAGTATTTGCAATAACACTTTCAACCCCGTACATCTTGAGTTTTTGAAGCAAAATATCCATAACCGGTTTATTTAAAACGGGAACAAGAGGTTTTGGCACATCATTTGTCAGAGGTTCCAATCTGGAACCGACTCCCGCAGCCATTACCATAGCTTTTTTTATCAAAATATCTTCCCTCAATACTCAACTGTGATATCTCAGGTAAAATTGTAGTATAAATTTGGCAGTTTGTACATTTTTGAGGAAGAATATTTAACATTTATTTTTAATTTGATGGTAGAATATTTTAACAGTTACATTGAAAGGAATATTATGTTGGATTTGGACAAAACTTATGAAGTAGTTATCTTTTCCATAGGAGACACAAAAGCCGGAACAAAAATGGGCAAGCTCCAGTTGAAAAACCTCAGTGATAACACGCTTCTTAACTGCATACTCTGGGAAGAAGCACTAAACAGACTGGATTCAAAAATATTCCGAACAGGCAATCACGTGAAAATCCTCGGGGGATCCTACAACGAGAAATACAACAACTGCCTGATTTCAAGCCTTGAATTGGTAAAAGAAGCCAAAACAGGACTCGATGAAGAAGAAAGAGAAAAGCTTTTCAGTGCAATAGTGGAATACGCAAATGAAATTGAAGACGAAGAGTTAAAAAAATATGTGACAGAACTTCTTTTTGAATACGAAGAAAAATTCAAAATTTCTCCCGCAGCAAAACTAATGCACCACAACTATCTCGGAGGATTGGTGGAGCATACATATGAGTGTCTTGAAATTGCAAAATGCCTTTTACAGAATTTATATAAAAAACCGGACAAATCCACTGTATACGCAGCTTGTATCCTGCATGATTTCGGAAAAATCTTTGAATACAAAATAGACACGGAATCAGGGCTTATTGACTATGAAGAAGACTTTCCGAAAGAATGGATTACACATTCGCAATGGGGCTTTTCAAATTGTATGACAAGGGGCTTTGTCGATGTTGCAAGAATGATAGCAGCACATCACGGACGCAGCGAATGGGGTGCAATCATTGACCTTGGTGAAAAAGATCTGGATCCGATGTTGTATATACTTCATCATATTGACGATTTGAGTGCAAAATTCGGCAGAACAGCAATAAGCGATTTGTCATAAAATATTGAGTAGCAAAAATTTTTATTGTTCATACTTATAAAAAACAGGAACAACCAGAGGTAAAAAATGGTCGACGAAATAGATTTAAATGCTTTTGTATCTTCTCCTTATGCTTCTGACATAAAAAAGCAGCAGCAGGCTTATATGAGCGCAAAAAATATCAGAAAAGTAACAGAATCCGTTGAAGAATACAAAGCAAGAATGGCTCAGTTTAAAGAAGAACATGAACAAAAACTTATTGACGAAAACACAGATGTTCTTCAAAAAAGGCTTGAAAATCTTGATATTTCAAATATCGGCACCAAAAACAGACTCGCTATTGAAAGTCTCATAAGAGAAGCTATGTCAATAAAATACTTTGCCAACAACAATATGTATAATACAAAAAATATTGATCTATCCACACTGGATAAAGCACTTCTCGCAGCACAGGCCCGTCTTAACAGTATCAAAAACGGAAAAGAAGACAGCTCAATAGGCACAGGCATATATGCTGACACATACAGAGCTTCTTCAAAAAACAGTGATGACATCCTGAGCAAATTGCTAAACAACGGTAAAAAGAACTAACTATGGGAATTTTTGATACACTCGGAAGTTTAATACTAAGCATCTTAACTCTCTTTGGCGGATAGGTTACAAAGATTCGTCAAACAAATCAAAATCCTCGCTGTTTACCGTCCTCAAAAAATCAATCCAGTCTGTGTAATAGTCGGTCAGTGCCTGAATATAGCCCACAACTATTTCTTTATATGACTGTTCCATTACAACAAGTGAAGTAAGATCGGTTTTCCCCTCAAGATAGTTCTTCTTGGAAATATTTATGAGTTTTTCTGAGTCTTTTATCAGTTTTTGTTTGTAAAAAAGAAGATTTGTCCGAGACGACAAAAACTGCTCGTACGCACTGTTCATTTCTTTTATTGCTTTATTTTTTGCTGATTCATAATTTGTCTGTGCCTGAACAACCTGCAGCTGAGCATTTTTTATTTCGGGCTTAAACGAATACAAAAGAGGTATGTTATTCAAATTTGCACCTGCATATGCACCGGCTCTGAACTCACCGGTATCAGAATGTCCGTGAGGCTGATATCCGTATCCCCCCATGAGTTCTATATCAGGAACCCTTTGTCTTGAAACAACAACAAGATTCTTTTTCGCAACCTCAATTTCCTGTTTTGCCAGTTTAATATCAAGCCTCTTTTCCAGAGCCCTGTCAGCAATCTTTTCAAAAGGCGGCATTTTAAGATTGAAGTCTGGCGTTTTTAATGCAATAAAAACAGTTTCACCGGGCAGTTCATCCTCAAAAGCATCATAAACAACCTGCGGATTATCCTGTTTTACATTCAAAGCTTTGTTAAAATCGTTTCTTGCTGCTTGAACGGCAGTTCTGGCAGAATTTATTTGAGTTTCGAGCTGATTTATGGATATTTGTGTTTGTATAACATCAGTCTCCTGAACTTCACCTGCATTATGTCTTTTTTGAGACAATGCCAGGAAATCATTCAACAGTTTTTTCTGATCGTACAAACAACCCAAAACCGTTTTCAAGCCGACCAGATCAACATACGTTTCTCTCACATCCATCTCAAGTTCAAATTCCCTGAGCTTCACATCCAGATCTTTTTTATACAAATTTGCCTGTGCAAGTTTTTTTCTGGGACCCCGTTTTGCAATTTCTATAAGCTCAGTTGCGCCTATTTGTTGAGGGTTACCTCTGCCAGCTGCTCCAAAGTTATAAAATATATTTATTTCAGGATTTTGAAGACGGTTTGCTGTTTTTACATCGTTTTTGGCAAGTTCAACATTTATTCTTTCGGATTGTAAATCCAGATTGTTTGACAAAGCGAGATCTATTGCATCCGTAAGTGTAATTTTCTTAATTTGTACAGGATCCGCAAAACTTTGAAACGGCGCTGCAAGCAGAAAAATCAGCAATAGTATAAAAACATTTCTTTGCACGTTTCTAAAATACATAAACTACTGTCCGGAACTTTCTGTTTGTTGTGTTTCTTTTTCCTTTGCATTTTTATAGAAATTATAAATACCGCTAATTGCCTGAACAGCTTTGTTTTGTTTTATTTCCTGCACTTTTGCATTGTTTTCAAGCTGATTTTGTATGCCTTCTTTAACCTGCTGTTTCAGTTCTTCTTTGTTTGCCGGTATAGAAGGAGTAACAGATTCCATCAAAGTTTTTTGTTCTTCCTGTATTTTCTCTGCGGTATTCAGCCATTGAAGACTTTTTATTGCAGCGGCGGGATTATTCAAATTTCCGCTGACTACGACTTTAAAAGCCTGTGTACCTGTTTTTTCAGGAGTTAATGCAGGAATTTTGGCAAGTTCGGAGCTGTTTGCCGCCGCATTATATTTATTCAACGCTTCTGCAATTGATGAACCGAACTGAGGAATATATGAAGCCAGTTTTCCCACTGAAAGATTTGCAACCGGTCCGAGAGCCTTAACAACTTCGGGAGACAATGACCCCGTAAGATTTATTGATGCAATCATTGAAAGAATATTAACATTACCCGACAGCAACAAAGACATATGCGGACCTGACATCTTTACGGGATTCAATATCGCCACACCGTTTTCGATATTCAAGTCACCGTTCAAATATGCAAACTTACCGGTATTGTACGGAGCAATTGTATTCACAAGACTTCCTATTTTTGTTACAAGAAAACCTTCCGAAACAAGATTTCCCGCCTTTAGGAATGTTTCAAACCTGCCGAGACTGCCAAGCTGCCCGTCTTTCATAGAAAAACTAACCTTTCCGTTTAAAGACTTCATTTGTTCTTCGTAAGAAGCACCCTTAAGTGTTAAATTTGCCGTAAAATCAGCATTTGCCATCACCTGATCTTTCAATGCGGCAAAAATCGTAACTATATTATTTGCATTAACATTTTTTCCGCTAATATCCGCTTTTACCTCAGTTGTTGCAACATTATAAGTCACTGTTCCACCGGCTGAGCCGCCATATACTGAGGTTTTAAAATTAGAAAGCTTGAACAAATCATTTATCAAATTAAAATTACCGGTTATGTTAGAAAGACAAAAATCTCCGCCAACCTGTTTCATTTTGAATTTTTGGATATCCAGAGTTCCGTTTGATATTTTCACAGGGAGAACAACTGTCTGCTTTTTGCTTTTTGACACTGCCGGCTGTGATGAAGCTGCCGGTATAAGCTTATTCATCTTGTCCATTGCTTCAAAAATTTTGTCCGCATCAAACATTGGTGAAGAAACCTTCATTGATCTGACAAGAAGGACATTGGATATTTTTGATGAAGCTTCTGTATCAATATTGAAAGCAGTTCCGTTTATATCCAAATTTTGAATTTTAGCGGTTAAAGTATTTTCATTCAGTTCAACATCAACATCCTGAACTTTTGTCAAAAGCGCAGGGAGAGCGATTTCTTTTATACTGAAAAAGCCTCTGAATGAAGGATTTGAGAGGGTTCCGTATATATTTACATCGCCTTTGGTCTTTAGAGAAATTCCTTTCAGCAAGGAGCTTGAGACCAGAACTTGCTCGGGTATAGAAAAATTCATTTTCAAAGAAGGATAAGAAGCGTTTATGTCAGAAACATATCCGCTAAGTCCAGCAATTTTGTCCGCACCTTTTTTGTTGTACGAAAAATTATCCTTGAGTGCCGCTTTATTTGCGAGATATAAAGAAGCATCATTTAATGTGACCCTGTCCTTTGTGCAGGAAACAGACACGTTGACCAGCCCGGGTTTTCCGGACATCTTTTTCACCGTAAAAGGAGAAAAATGATTGGCGCTGTCAGAATGCATCTGTGCATCTATATTTATTTTTTCGGCATCACCGGTAATATTAACAATAAGAGGTAAAATACCCTTTGCTTCAACCATTGTTTTTATTTCTTTCGGCAGCAGGTTTTTTAAGTCGGAAGATTTAATATTACCGTTAATTTTTATACCGGTTTTCAGCTTCTTCATATAATCTTTGACTGTTCCCGAGACATCAATTTTTGATGAATTCATCGAAACGCTGAAAGGAACTATAGAAATCTCATCGGGTGTAATCTTTATATTCACTGAAGGTGCACTCAAATTCAAATAGGGATTAAAAAATTTGAATACGGAATCTTTCAGGCTAATATCACCGGTAAAAGAGGTTCCCTTTGTTTTTATATTTACAGAGGTGGATTTGTTTGAAAGAAGGAAAGTATTCAGCCTGTCTTTCAAAGACAATCCGTTCAGTAAAAGGTTTATATTCGGTTCAATATCCGCAAGCTGTCCTTTTACAAGAATGTTCAAAGAAAGCACGCCTCCGTTTAGTATATAGCTTTTTTTCATCTCAATAGGAGCAAAAGCGTTAAACAACGGAGCAATATTTATTTTTTCAGAGTCAACCTTTATATCTGCATTTGCTTTTGAATCAACAGTACCTGATGCAAAAACTCTGCTTCCGTTAACAAGAGCACCTGTGTCTTTAACAGAAAGGTTGTTATTTGAAAAATCAATATTTGCCGTTATATTTTTAATATTTATCGGTATTGTTTTATGAGAAACAGCACCGTCAATAACTTTAAAATAACCGGAAGAAGAAAAATCTTTCATATCGGTTTTTAAAGAGAAGTCAGAGGCTATATATCCGTTGAGATTAAAAATGGAAATATCATTTTCTATATTAAGAGAATTCAGCAAAGCCGCTGCAAATTTCTGTATGCTCTTAAACGTGATTTTTTCCGTTTTCAATGCAATATCAGCTTTTGTCCTGTGACCGTGAACAATATCCGTCCGCAGCTCGGCTTTTTCTGTATTGCTGACAAAAATATCTGATTCAATTTTTGTTTCATGTCCGGATGAAGTCATATGGAAGAAGCTATCCGGCAGCTTCTTACCGTCAAGCAAAATGCTTATCCTGTCAGCATTGACCTCACCGTTGATATCTATGTGACCGCTGTGTTCTTTGAGTTTTAAATCAACGAAAATATCAGCTTTAGGATTGTATTTAACGATTTCATTTATAAAATCTATCTGAGGAACAACAGCTGCTGTTTCTTGTTGAGAAGAATTTTCAACAGCCGGCCAGAAACTCGAAAGAGCAATGTCGTAGTTTATATTTGCATTTTCATTAACAAAAATCTGCCCTTTTGATGCAGCTTTGAAATGCTTGTTTATTACTGCTTTGTCAAGCGTAAAGTTTTCACCGTAAAGAGCAACCGTGTTCTTTGTCAATTCATCAGTTAATTTTAATTTATATGAAAAAATATTAACAACAGGAAGCCTGTCCGAAATCTTAACCGGCAGTTCCTGCGCAGCTGTATCAGGAGCAGTCTGCTGCTCCGTCATATTTTTCAAAACATAATCTACAATATCAAAACTTCCGTCCTTTGTATAAACAAGAGAAAGCTCAGGAGAATATGCTTTTATGTCAGAAATTCTAACTGTCTTAAAAATCAACGGCAGCACGGATATTTTTGCCTCAACAGTGTTGACGGAAGCAATATTTCTGTGATCCGGATAATCCAGCTTGAGGTCGTAAATCTTTACTCCGGCTTTTAAGTCATAAGTCGTAACAAGCTTTATACCGTCAAAATCAATATTCAGCTTTGCAGTATCATATACTATTTTTTGGATATCTTTTTTGTAATTATTCAAATTGATAACATTCGGTATAACAAACAAAAATATAAGATATACAGAAAAAACTATACCCAAAAGAACCGCCGCTGCTTTTTTATGCTTCTGGAAAAAAATCATAACCAACCCCTATGATTACATCTAATCTAGTGTCGCAGTTGCCGCCACCTGTTCACATTTTCAAATGACACTCACCTGCGCTTAACTTCGTTAAGCTTCGGAGACAGGCTCACTACTGCTCGCTTCGCTGTGCGTGTTCGCTTTGTCAAAAATTTTGCTCACATTACTTATCGCAAAATTTTTTCGGACATACTATTATCACAATACTTTAACAAAGTTGATAAATCAAGAATTGTCGTTTATTTGTTTTATTTTTTTTAACAGAAAAAAGTGGTATAATTTTCTAATCAATTAAATATACAGAGGATTTATTATGGCAGATACATTTGAATTTTTAAATTGTCCGGCATGCGGCACACCAATGAAAAAAGTATTTTTAGAAGATCAGGGATTCATTCTCGATGTATGTCTTAACGGCTGCGGTGGTATATGGTTTGACAACAGAGAGCTGTCCAAAGTAGATGAAAAAACAGAAGACATTTCCAATTTGACAGCAGCTTATGAAGGAAAAAATTTCCATAGAGTGGATAAAGAGCAGGACAGAGACTGTCCATTGTGCCACAAAAAAATGGTAAAAAATTGTGCCAGTGCAAAACAGGAAATTACTGTCGATGAGTGTTATCAGTGCGGAGGAAAATTCTTTGATTATCAAGAATTGGAAACCATGAGAAACCAGTATGAAACAGAAGAAGCAAGAATTTCCGACATAAAAGAGCTTGCAAAAGATTCTGTAAAAATGGAAGTTATCCTAAACCAGCTGCTTCACAGAGACGATTTAATATAAGTTTTTTCCGATACAGCATAATATGATAGAATAAAAAGCATGGAAAAACTGTCACAAAGTCAGGAAGATTACCTGGAAACCATTTACACAGAGATTAAATCAAAAGGCTGTGCAAAGGTTACTGATATTGCAAATATTTTGAATGTAAAAAAGGCATCCGTTACGGGAGCAATAAATAATTTGTGCGAAAAAGGGCTGGTTAACTACACCCCGTATTCTGCCATTACTCTGACAAAAGACGGGGAACAGGCTGCAAAAAAAATTCTTTTAAAACATGAAGTAATGACAAATTTTTTGATTAACGCATTGAAATTAAGCAAAGAAGAAGCCGCACAAAATGCCTGCCGCATGGAGCATATAATGAGTGAAGAGATGTTTAAAAGAATACATATTTTTTCTCACTTTTTGTCGGATTATTCAAAAGAAAATTCTGATTTTTATGAAAAATTGAAGAATTTATATAAATAAAAGGGAACTAAAAACCGGTTCCCTTTTTTATTTTTTAATAAATACTAGATTCTTCGGCTTTCACCTAAGAATGACGAACGGTCGAAAGTTAACTCCACAGCGCCCGTCAAACAAGACTCAGGGAGTCTTTCACTTCTTTTCTTTTTATCTTTCTCGTTGTGGTTTTTGGAAGCGGTGTACGCTGAACAACAATGTTCACCGGACGTTTGTACGGAGCAAGATGCAGAGAGTATATCTTTGCTTCTTGCCTGATGATTTGAGAAAGTATCTTATCATCAGGATATTGTTCCAGCAATTCGGAAGAAGGGACAATAACAGCAACAATATCTTCTGTTCCCTCTTTTGCACCCGTTGTTCTTGATGTTCCAAACACACATACTTCCGAAAACTTTTCACTTTGAGCAAGTACTGATTCGACCTCCTCCGGAAAAACTTTTTTCCCGCCGGAAAGTACAATCATATTTTTTATCCTGCCGGTAATATGAATATGTCCGTCTTTGTCTATATTGGCAATATCTCCGGTATGCAGCCACCCGTCTTTTGTAATAACTTCAGAAGTAAGTTCCGGTCTTTTGTAATACCCCTTCATCACAGATGGTCCCTTCAAAAGGAGTTCTCCCGTTTGTGAATCTATTTTTGCCTGAACACTTGCAAGAGGTCTGCCGACTGATGCAATATCACCTTTTTTGTCATAATTTACGCAGACAACAGGGCTGGTTTCAGTAAGTCCGTATCCTTGAAAAACTCTTATGCCCATTCTTTCGAAAAATTCCCCCACATGCACATCGAGAGGAGCACCTCCGGATATACAACCGTAGAAATTTCCTCCGAATTTTTTGTGAATTTTAGAGAACATAAGCTTTCTTATCGAATAAAACGGTATGAATTTTGCAGCAAACATCATGGTATGAAAAACCGTTTTTACCAATATATTTGAATTTTTAATTTCTGATTCTATACCCGATTTTAGTAATTTTAAAAATGCAGGAACAACTATCATAAAATTTATATTCTTCTCCTGCATAATTCCCAGAATATCCTTGGGTTTGAGACTCTTTGTATAATAAACGGACAAACCCCAGCTTAATATAACGGAAAATCCGACTGTGAGTTCAAACAGATGATTCATCGGCAGGATAGAAAGTATAGATGCCACATTATGCCGCCCGAAAAATTTTCTATACAGAATCGCCATATCATTAAGCTGTGTCAGCATATTTTCAAAAGAAATTTCTACTCCTTTCGGTGCCCCGGTTGTACCTGATGTATAGATTATCAATGCGGTAGATTTTGCGCTTCTGTGCCTCCATTTTCCTTCTGTATTGTTTTCAAAAGAATTTATGGAAACAGCCTCATCACAATCAATCACATCATCAAGAGAGATAATATACTTTATTGAAGCAATTTCCTTTTTGAGTTCTTTGGCTGTCTCAATAAATGCTTTTGAAACAACAAGCACAGACGGATTGCAATCCGACAAAATAGATATCAACTCGTACTTTGTGAGTTTGATATCCAACGGAACAGTAATCATGCCTGACAAAACAGAGGCGAACACTGCCGCACCAAATTCCGGTCTTGATTCGGAAAGAACAGCGAGTCTTTCTCCTTTTAAAATTTTTAATTCATTAATAAAATAATTTGCAATTTTTCTGGAGAGTTTTCCTATTTGCTCAAACGTAAATTCGTTCCAACCCTTTGATGTTTTTATCCCAAGAGCTATATTGTCTTTGTAATCATCTGTTTTTTCTTCCATAAATAAAAGAATATTTTTGTATATTCTTTCTTGTTTTTTGTATTTTAAAGACTCTTGTTCTTTCATTTTCCACCCCGGATGCGTAAACTCTAATTGTATTATAGTCTTACTTTTTTGGTTTTTTCCAACTATTTTTCCAAATACTATTTCCAGATTATATTTATTGATGCCAGCTCTTCATTTGTTTTTTTGTTTTTTATCAGATGCAGTGTTTTAACCGTTGAGCCGGAAGAAAATTTTTGGGCCTTGGCAGTTATTTCACCGCCCGTACCAATTTCTTTACTGTATTTTATATCAATAACTTTTGGATTATACATCATTCTGAACTCATCAGGCAAGGTTTCCAATGCCCATACAATATAATTGCTGTTGTTTGCATGATGATTTACATCAATATCATCAAATCTAATCTCAAAATCTTTTTGATATTCAGACGTCAAGACAGGTTCAATTACAGAATATTCAAGATCATTTTCTCTCTTTTCAAAGTGCTGTACAAAATCCAAAACCTTTTGCATCGGCAGCATTTTTCTTGAACTCATATCAATCAATGCCCAAGCCGAGACCACCTTTCCGACAAGCTCTTTGTTTGGAGAATAAAGTTCAAAATCACGAAAAGCAAAGAGTTTTGTTGTTCCTCTTGATTCAGTCCTTATTTCTATTGAAGAAAAATTTCTAATTTCGCTATAAATCTCAATATGATATTTCAAAACGACCCAGGCATAGTTTTTTGAAAAAACAAAACTCGGACCAAAGCCAAGCGACTCAGCGCTCAAAGTAGCAATATCCTGCAAAAAATTGAACAGCGCAGACTCCTTTAGATATCCCTTTACATTCTGTTCATAATATTTGATTTCATATTCCTTGCAAAACAACATAAAATTCCTTACTTCTATCTTGAAGGCAAAGGTTCTTCAACTTTTTGCGGTTTATTCTTTTTATATTTTACCTTCTGGAACAAGAATATCAAAGGAATAAGAAGAACCAGTAAAAGTGCAAATATTTTGAAACAGTCCATGTAAGCCATAAGTGTAGATTGCTGTACCAGCTGTTTGTAAGCCATTACATTTGCTTTTGTTTCAGACAACGCCTGTCCCGACATCATGGCAATACCCGCCTGCAAAGCATTGATTTTTTCAGTAAATCCGGGGTGAGAATATGTCAAATTTCTTATCAAGTGTGTCTGATGAACCTGACTCATACGTGAAACCATAGTATTAACAGCAGATGTACCTATTGCACCTCCCACGCTCTTTGCAAGGTTAAATACACCTGTAGCATTAGTCATCTGGTTGTTTTTTAATGTCACAAAAGCAATTGTCATCAAAGGAATCATAACAATTGAAAAAGCAGCACCGCAGACGACATTCGGAACAATAATATTTGACATAGAAATCTGAAGATTCAGCGTACCAAACATTATATTAGACAATGCCAGAATAGCCAAACCCACGGCAATAACCCATCTTTGATCAACACGATTTGCAAGAATTGCACAGATAATAAGACCAGTTAATGAGCCAAAGCCCCTCGGGCTGATTGCCAAACCGCTCAAAGTGGCAGTATAGCCCATAAGCTGCTGTAAAAACAAAGGCAAAATCGCAAGAGTCGAATATAGAACCGCCCCTATGACAAAATGCAGCACAGTACCTATAGCAAAGTTTTTATCTTTAAAAACTCTCAAATCAACAATAGGTTCTTTTGCCATAAGTTCTCTGACAATAAAAGCAATAAAAGTAATCCCGACAACAGTAGCAGACCATCTGACCCAGGCAGCACCGAACCAATCGCTTTTTTGCCCGTTATCGAGTATTACCTGCAAAACAAAAAGCCATATGATAAGGAATATAAAACCCCAGTAGTCTACTGTTTTTACTTTTCCCTTCTTTGCATACGGAGGATCTTCAATAAATTTTTTAATCAACCCGAGTGAAATAAATCCAAACGGAACATTTATAAGAAAAATCCAATGCCAGGAGTATGTATCCGTAATCCAGCCTCCAAGCGTAGGACCGATAATCGGAGCAAAAATTACACCGAAACCGAAAACAGACATGGCAACACCACGATCTTCCGGCTTAAACTCTTCCATCATAACCGCCTGAGCGATAGGCATAATCGCACCGCCGCCTATACCCTGTATAACACGGGCAATAATCAGCATTGTCATACTTGTTGCCATTCCGCACATTGCGGAAGAAAGTGTAAACATCAGTGTCGATAACAGCAAAAAGTTTTTTCTGCCCATAAGCGTAGAAAACCACGCAGTAGAAGGAATAATAACACCGTTTGCAACAAGGTAACTCGTCAGCACCCAGGTAGATTCATCTCTGGTTGCAGAAAACGATCCGGCAATATGAGGAAGAGCAACATTCGCAATGGATGAGTCCAGTACAACCATAAAGATTGTGAGCATTACTGCCCCAGCACTCAGCCATGGGTTTTTTCCCGATGTTGCATCTTCTATATTTGTTATTGCCGTTTCGTCGCTCATTTATTATCTAATAATTATAAAGTTATTTTTTTCCCTCTTTAACATAAACCTTGGGAACAACACTCATTCCGGGTTCAATGCTGTATTGAGGATCAATTTTTGTTGTAAATACAATCTTCACCGGAACACGCTGTACAACTTTTACATAACTGCCCACTGCATTTTCCGGAGGGAACATGCTTGCCTTTGCACCTGTGCTTGATTGAATTGAGTCAACAACACCCATGAGTTTCAAATGGGGATATGCATCAACTTTGATTTTAACTTTTTGTCCCACTCTGATGTTGTCGAGCTGTGTTTCTTTAAAGTTTGCAACAACCCATCTTCTGTCGGGAACTATTGAAAACAAAGGAGCACCCGCATTGATATATGCGCCTTCTTCCGCAGAACGGTTTGTAATCTTTCCGTCTTCAGAAGCAAAAATCTTTGTATAAGAAAGTTCCAGTTTTGCCTGGTTCATAGCAGCTTCAAGTCTTTTCAACTCAGCATCTGCAACTTTGTTTTTCTCTTTTGAAAAAACAGCCTGCTGGGCTGTAGCATAGTTTGCTTTTGCCAGGTCGTATTTTGATTTTGCTCTGTCATATTCCTGCTGTGAAACAGCGCCCTTTTCATACAAGCCTTTGTATCTGTTATAATCCTGTTCGGCAACTGCCATATCAGTTTCTGCGGCATTTCTGTCTACTATTGCTGATTTTTGTTTGTACAATGCCATTTCATATGCAGCTTTTGCCTGTTCATAACGAACTTTGTAATCTCTGTCATCGATTGTCAGAAGAAGCTGACCCTGCTTTACGTGTTCGTTATCATCAACATACAGTTTTTCTATGATGCCTGTAACCTTTGGACTAACTCTGATAATATGTCCCTCTACAAACGCATCATCTGTTGTTTCAAATGACGAAAAATAAAGCCATCCGACTATACATAAAAATAAAATAACAAGTACTGGAACGAGAAATCTTTTCTTTACAACTTTTTTTGTTGTTTTTTTACGTTTTGTTGTTTTTTCGGATTTTTCCGGCATCGCCTCATTGTTCTGAATATCGTTATCTTCCATCTTTTACCTCTTTATGTTTTAATTTTGTACTCTTCTTCAATATTTGTTCTGACTTTTCTAAGCAATCGCACAAGTGTCAGAATTTCTTCTTCGCTCATTCCTTTATATTGAGCGGCATTCATTCTGTCTTTCAGTGGTTTTACGAATTTAACTTTTTCTCTGCCTTTATCCGTCAAGAAGACCTTTAAAATTCTTCTGTTAGTTTCATCCTTTTCTCTTTTAATAAAGCCATTTGTTTCAAGTATATCAATCATTCTGGTAATATTTGGACGATCCTTGCCAAGTATATTAGCTATCTGGGTTTGATACAATCCGTCAGTCAGCGACAAGATGAGTAATATACCGAACTGCTCACGGGTGATATCATCCATACCATGAATTTTCAAAGTCTTTTGACCGGCTGCACGATATGCAGAAGTAACCAGGGCAATCTCAAGACCTAAATCTATATCAGTATTGTTAATTTTCTTCAATTCAGACTCTTTCAACTGTTAGCATAATAACAATTGCTATGCTAACATACACATCAAAAAAAGACAAGAACCATTAGTATCATTATCAAACATAAAGACAAGTAGATATGTTTACAAAGAAAAAAATTGAATATACTATTTTATTTTTGTTTATTCTTTTTTCACAACAGAGTGTATTTGCAAATTTTGACGAAATAACAAGCTATGACCTGAAATACAAATCAGCAAAACTGAAATGCAGCTGTGAATACAGGCTTAACTCAATCAATTTCGGATGGTGGGAAAATTTTTCTGATCCATATTTGAAAAATTATGTTTTTTTAGCAATAGAAAAAAACCATGACCTAAAAAAAGCGGCATTAAAAACAGAGGAATACCGCCAGTCAGTGAGACAGGAACTTTCACATGAAATCCCAAGTCTCACTTTTGCACCCGGATTTGCAAGAATAAAAACCGCACGAAACCAAATAGCGGATTTTGAATTTGCACAAACAAGAAGCAACATATACGCTATACCGTTTTTCACCAGTTATGAAGCGGATATATTTTTAAAAAACCACGACAAGACAAAATCCGCAAAATTGAAAAAACAATCAGCAGAATACGAGGAAAAAGCGGCAAACATTGCAATGGCATCGGATGTAGCATCCATATATATAAATATAATAAAGCTGGACAAAATAATAGAAACTCAGAAGAAAATAGCCTCTATCAGAAAAGATATATATGAACTCACAAAAGAAAGAGAAAAATCCGGACTGGCATCAGTATATGACGTCACATATACAAACAGGCTGCACACCCAGTCTGAGATAGAACTAAATGATCTCATTAAACAAAGAAACCTCTATCTGCACAAATTGGCGGTATACATAGATGCACCTTCCTCCTGTGCAGGGAACCTAAAAAGAGGCAGTTTTGACAATATCGAATACAAAAATCAAATTCCGGAAAGTATTTCATCAGAAACAGTCTGCATGCGACCGGACATAATGAAGGCGGAGACAGATCTGAAAAAAGCCAAAATTGACATAAGAATTGCAAGAAAAGACTTCCTGCCGTCATTCAAAATTTTTGGCATCGCAGGATACAATTCTCTCCTTCTTGAACGTCTTTTTGATTGGGAAAATATAATGGCACTGATTGCAATTGGCGCATTCGAAAAAATATACACCGGAGGAAATCTGACTGCAGCCCTGAGGATTAAGAAACTCAAGTTTGAACAGCTTTTTGAAGCCTATAAACAAGCGGAGCTAAATGCCTTCCAGGAGATAAACGACAGCCTTTGTACGATTAAATACGATACAAACAAAGACAACGGCAACTTAAAAAAACTAAAACTGGAAAAAAGCAACTTAAAACTGGTAGAAGAAAGATATAAAGCCGGAATTATCTCATATTTGGAATATATCCAATATCAAGAAACGACGTTGAGTCTTCAAACAGAAAAAGACAACTCCAAAGCACAAAGACTCATAGACTATATTTCGCTATACAAAGCAACAGGAACAAAACTATAAAAAAAAGATGAGCAAAAAACTCATCTAAAGCAATAATATTTGGGAAAAATAAGTATTTATTTGTTTTTGACTTAATCGGGGTCACTCGGTTTTGCTATTATTTATGCAAATATATTTATAGCTTTTTCTTCTTTAGCTTCTTTACCTTTATTTGTATTCATTGCATAGAAAGAAAAAGGATTTGAACCTCTTTTGTCCTTGTCGAGAGTTTTAGAATTTGTCAATTCTATTGTTCCCGGAAGGTTGAAAATATTTTTTACTTCTGATTTTTCTCCTTCTGCAACAGGAGCAATCAATTTGCCTTCAACATTTTTTGAAACTTTTGTGGCTTCCTGAGCTGCCATTGTGTTCAGATAATGAACATTGGCAACAAAGTTTTCATTCAAATTGATATCAAGACCCGCATTTCTTACAGCAACCTGTTTTGCTGTATCGAGGTTTGTTCTTTGGCTGTAAAGATCAATACCGACTTCAGGTCTTCTGAATTTTGTCAAATCAGCTGTATTGATGTCAAAAGACTTTGTTTCAGATCTGGTGAAGATTTGTTTTGCAACTTCATTAACTGATGAAACGTCGATGTAATTTCTGTTTGTGTTTAATGTTACGCCAAGACTCATTTTTGCCATACCCCTTATTGCTTGTACTTTTTATATCGGCAATATGAAGTAGGTTCTTTAGAATTTTTAGTTTATAATTTACATAAGTTTACAATTTACAAAAATTTGTTCACAATGCCAATTTGGTATTAAGTAAAAATAATGATATAATTCTAAAAAGACAACTAGAGGATAAAAGATGAATAAAAGTCAATCAACAGGAATATGGATAGTAGTAATACTTTTAATACTTTGCCTTGGATCAATGCTGTTTCCCAATCAAACTACCAGCACTCAGGATCTGTCATATTCACAGTTTTTGAGTAAAGTAAAAAGCGGCGAAATAGCTTCTGTCGTCATTGACAAAGATTCTTTGCTCGCAAAACCCAAAGCATCTAATGATGTCAATGTAATCGACAAAAAGAAAAAGCCGGAAATCCAATACAAAGTAATGGTTCCGATGAATGATTTGACTTTTTACAAAAAGCTTGAAGACAACAAAGTTGATATAAACATCAAAAAGCCAAATGACTCATCCCAGATGATCACGATTTTGTCGGCACTTCTGCCTATACTTTTGCTCATAGGTTTCGTTGTGCTTATGGCAAAAACTCTTCAATCAGGAGGCTCTCAGGCAATGTCCTTTGGCAAAAGCAAAGCAAAACTTATGCTGGACAGCAAAGTAAAAGTTACATTCAAAGATGTTGCCGGAATTGATGAAGAAAAACAGGAACTCGAAGAAATTGTTGACTTCCTCAAAAACGGTGAAAAATACATAAAACTTGGAGCAAAAATCCCCAAAGGTGTTCTTCTCGTAGGTGTTCCCGGTACAGGTAAAACATTGATGGCAAAAGCTGTTGCAGGAGAAGCAGGTGTTCCTTTCTTTTCAATAAGCGGTTCTGATTTTGTTGAAATGTTTGTCGGTGTCGGTGCTTCACGTGTAAGAGACCTTTTTGAACAGGCAAAAAAACATCAGCCTTGTATTATATTTATCGATGAAATTGATGCGGTCGGCAGACAAAGAGGTGCCGGAATGGGCGGCGGACATGATGAAAGAGAACAGACTCTCAACCAGCTGCTCGTTGAAATGGACGGTTTTGATGAAAACACAAACATAATTGTTATTGCTGCTACAAACAGACCGGATATTCTGGACAATGCCCTTTTGAGACCGGGTCGTTTTGACAGACAGATTGTTGTTCACAGACCTGATATTCTTGGAAGAGAACAAATTCTTAACGTACATGCAAAAAACAAACCGCTTGCTGATGACGTTGATTTGAAAGTACTCGCCAAAAGGACTCCGGGATTTACCGGTGCGGATTTGCAAAACCTTTTGAATGAAGCCGCATTGCTTGCCGCAAGACATAACAAAGACAAAATTGAAATGCCGGATCTTGAAGAAGCAATTGACAAAGTGATTGCCGGTCCTGAAAAGAAAAGCAGGATTATCTCTGACGAAGAAAAGGAAAATACAGCCTATCACGAAGTCGGACACGCTCTGCTTGCAAAACTTTTGAAAAACACAGACCCGCTTCACAAAGTGTCTATCATTCCCAGAGGTATGGCTCTCGGCGTAACAATGACTCTGCCGGAAAAAGACCATCTGACTCTTAAAAAATCACAGCTTCTGGACAGAATTACAATGCTTCTTGGCGGACGTGTTGCGGAAGAAATCATTTACGGACCTGACTCAATTACAACAGGTGCACAAAATGACCTTGAAAAAGTAACGCAAACAGCAAGAAATATGGTTACAACATACGGTATGTCCTTCAAAATGGGTAATATGGCATACGGCAAGAGCGAAGAACATGTATTTATGGGCAGAGATTTCGGTCATTCAAGAGACTACTCGGAAGAAATCGCTGCTGATATAGACAGAGAAGTTAAAAGAATAGTTGATGAAAGATACAATCTTGCAAAAGAACTCTTGCTCGGCAACCGTGATATGCTTGAAGTTATAGCAAAAGAGCTTCTGGAAAAAGAAACTCTTGATGAGGAAGAATTTGTTGATATTATGAAACGTGTCGAAAGTGCAAGACAGCCTCATGATATTTAATTAAAGATTACAGATCCTTCGCTTCGCTCAGGATGACGATTTTTTCAGGATGACAACATTGTTTGGAATTGCGAATTCATTCAAAATGACGGGTTTGTTGGGATGACGACTTTGTTCGGGATGACAGCATTGCACAGGAGGACTACTCTGCTCAAGAGTGTATTTTGTCCTTCTGAAATGTCGAACCGTTCGCAACTCAGAGGCTTTATTCGTCATTCTGAGGCGGATATTGTGCGGGCACGGTGTCAAGCCAGAAGCGAGCGAGACCCATGTGAGGATGGACGCCAGCTCTCAGCAGAGCGCAAAGGAAATCCAAGACAGCAAAGCCTGAAAGATAGCACTACTACTATATAAGCACCATTACCCGGACAATACTCCCCATCCCGACCTTCCCCAAGCCGGGGAAGGAGTTTGCGACATACCATGTCTGTCAAACTTATTATCGGCTCTATATCCGCTTAAAACTCGATTAAGTTCCCTCCCCAACTCGGGGAGGGTTAGGGTGGGGAACAATTTATAATA
>CALVEJ010000014.1 GCA_944326535.1 Candidatus Gastranaerophilales bacterium
AAGCATTATTGTGAATCAGGTATAAATTTTAATTTTATATATTATTTATTCTCACCATTAATCTTTCCGGCTTTATAGATACCGGCACCAACAATACCGAGCGCAGTAAGAACTCCGCTAAGTAAAATTGCTGCATGAGTTTTATTAACTTTTACGTTCTTTGCAAACTCTTTGAGATTTTCTTTCTTCCAAGATATTTCATGCTGTTCAAAAAGATTATTTATTGCAGGGTTACTAAAGACTTTTTCTCCCAATGCTTCAAAACCCTTTGATAACCCTTTTGATATTTTAGAACCCATTGAAGCAAAAGAATTTTTTAGCTTTGTTAAAATATTTTTGTTTTCTACAACACAAGTTTTGGTGTACTTGGGTCCCCAATATTTTTGATTTGAAAAGGTACCATAAATCTCTTGCATCTTATTGTGAGCTAAAGCCGCTGCGCCGACTCCTGCAGCGGTAGCTGCAGCATTTGCTGCATGTTTACGTACTTTACCGCCTTTCTTTTTTGGTTGTTCCTGAACAACAACATAATTTTTTGAAATTCCTTCCATCTTCACATTCCTTTCTAATATGTTTTACTTACATATTCATGAAATAAAATCCTCTCTAAAGATTGACAATGCAGTAATCAAGCTTCATCTATCCTATCCTATTAGGCATTGTGACTGAGTTTTAGGCCATGTCAAATTCGTGTTTACATTTGTTTACAATTCAAGAATTAAAAGAAAAAAGATATTGTAGTATGCAGAAATTTGTTGGGCAGGTATGCTCAATCGACCCCTACGTATTTAAAATGTCATCCTGAACTCGTTTCAGGATCTTACAAGATGGGTGATAACAAAACAAGCCTGCAAGATTCTGAACACAGCGTTATCATTGCAGCGATATTTTTTCAACGCTTCAGAATGACAGTTCGTAGTTTGAAATTAATCTGGTGTCGCAGCTGCCACCAGCTCTCTTTGTATATGTTATAAGCATACAAAATAAAAAGCCGCTGTATTGATACGCGGCTCTAATTATATCCCCAACTATTCTTATTTGTTATTTCATTGTGTAAGTCTTGTCATAATTTTTGTTCTAAAAATTCTGCACTTCATCAACCTTGTTCACATGGAGCATTCCTTTCAGTCAGCTCGCACAAAATCCGCTACTGAGGCTGATTCCACAAAGCATCTCTAATAAATTTGCTTTTTTGTGATTCAGAACTCAATGCAACATTGCTCGGTGTGAAAATAAATACGCTGTCACCGATTTTTTGTTGATTACCGTTCAATGCATGAGTAGCACCGCAAAGGAAATCAACTATTCTCATAGCCTGATCTTTGTCAAGCAAATGAAGATTCAAAATAACTGTTTTTTTGTCTTTGAGCTGTTTAACAATAGACACAGATTCTTCATATGAACGAGGTTCTGATACAACAACTTCATAACCTCTAAATCCCGGATGGCTGACTACATTTGAAGCCTGAGATTGATTTGATTTTGAAGAATACATAGGTTCCAAAGCCAGATTGTCAGAAACAGGATATTCATCCATTTCGCTAGCCATATCCTCAAATATGTCATCTCTGCTTTCAAAGCCTGATGTTAAAAAGCCTACTATAGATTTAATTTTGTCTGAAACGCCTGCCAATTTTTTCTCCTCCCGATATTTTACAAAAATAACTTTCTTCCAATTCTTATCATTGTTGAACCATGTTCCAACGCTATTTTATAATCACCGCTCATCCCCATAGACAACTCTTTCAACTCAAACGAAAAATCTTTTTCAAGCTGTTTTTTTAACTCTCTCATTTCCTCAAACAACCTGTGCAACTCTTCTTCCGGCGCTATCGGAGCAATATTCATCAAGCCGTCTACTCTGATTCCGTCAAGAGAAATTATCTGGGAAAAATCTCTTTTCAGTTCATCAACATCAAATCCTGACTTTGCCTCCTCTTTCGCATTGTTGACTTGCAAAAGTACTTTTTGAACAATACCCTGACGATTAGCCTCTTGCGAAATCATTTGAGCAAGCTTCAAAGAGTCAACGGACTGAATCAAATCAAAATTTCCAACAGCCTTTTTCACTTTGTTGGATTGCAAATGTCCTATAAGGTGAAATCTTGAATTTTGTTTAACATCCTCGGGAAGCCTTGAAATTTTGTTCAAAGCATCCTGAACTCTGTTTTCTCCAAAATCTCTCAAGCCGTCATTGTATGCTTCCACAAGCTTTGTTTCGTCAAAATATTTTGTAACAGCGATTATTCTAGGTTTATAAGGTACAATTTCTTTTCTCAGCTCAGACAAGTTATATTCAACTGTATTCATTTGAATTTTAACCCTCATCCCAAGAAAATCCATATCGCAGTAATGCAATACTCCCTAAATTATAAAACATATGCGGATTTTAGACAAACTATTGATAATTATTGCAATACCCATTTTAAACAAAACCGTTCAAAACCCATGCATGCCATGGTTTTTGACATGTTTTATCAAAGAAGCATCTTCTTAACATTTCTTAATATTTCAGATCTTAAAAAGGACACTCTGTTCAAAGTGTCCTTTTAAAAAGATTATTAACAATTTATCAACAAATTATAGATCATCTATTGAATTATACATAGGAATATCGTGATCAGCAAAAGAATGTGGTCTGTCTACCGCAGGATCAAGGAAGTTTTCCAAAACATACCAGCCGAAGTTTTTACGTGCATAATTTTCTTCTTTAGCCGGTATAGGAGTAGATGGGTCTTTTGTTTTTACATCTATTATTCTTGACATTTCTTTGGAATATCCGGCATTATGAATAAATTCCGGAGAAGTAGTATCTTTTACCGTAATCTCAGCATTTGCACATGCCGGAACAAGCATCAAAACGCCGGTCAATACCAAATATTTTTTCAAGTTATTCATTGATAATCCTCACTTATTATATTTACGTATATATTATATTATTTTTTTTAAATAGGCAAATCATTTATTATAAGTATTCATTTCCAAATATTATTAGTTTTCGGAATTAATAATATTAAGAAGCTCTGACATAAGCTCTTTTTCAGGAACTTTTTTTATTATTTCACCTTTTTTAAAGATATATCCTTCTTTTATAGCACCGGCAACCCCGTAATCAGCATGTTTTGCTTCTCCCGGACCGTTAACCGGACAGCCCATTACAGCGATGGTGAGGGGTTTATCTACATCTTTCAATGCTTCTTCAACCCTTTTGGCAAGACCTATCAAGTCTATCTGGCATCTTCCGCAAGTTGGGCATGATACAAAGTTTATACCTTTCTGCCTCAAATCAAGAGATTTTAAAATAGAATAACCCGCATGCACTTCTTCTACAGGATTTTCTGTAAGAGACACTCTTATAGTATCGCCAATACCTTCTGCGAGCAGAGTACCAAGACCGACAGAAGACTTCACCAGCCCTCCCTTAAGTGTACCTGACTCAGTAACACCGAGATGAAGAGGATAATCTGATTTTTGAGCCATCATCCTGTATGCTTCTATTGTAGAAAGCACGCTGCTTGATTTCAAAGAAATTTTTATTTTATCAAAGCTGTTATCCTCAAGAATTTTTATATGATGCATAGCACTCATAACCATTTTTTCAGAAAGCGGAATATCAAGTGCTGCTATGTTTTTTTCCAGAGACCCCGCATTTATACCTATTCTGATAGGAACATTATTGGTTTTTGCAAGATCTACAACTTTTTTTACGTTTTCATCACGCCCTATGTTTCCGGGATTTAGCCTTAAAGCATCAATACCGTTTTCTATACACTGAATAGCAAGGCGGTAATCAAAATGTATATCCGCAATAACAGGAATTTGAACCTGTTTTTTGATATCTTTTATTGCAGCCGCTGCATCTTTATTCAAAACAGCCAGTCTGATAAGTTCACATCCGGCATCTTGCAATTCTTTAATCTGTGCAACCGTTTTTTCTACATCACGGGTGTCCGTATTGCACATAGATTGCACGGAAATCGGTGCATCTCCGCCGATTTTTACATCACCAATTTGTATTTGTTTTGAAAATCTTCTTTTTATCATGCTCTAATTTTAGCACTAATAAATAAAAGAATGTTAATATTTTCTATTGCCGGCAATCACAAAGTTTTTCAACACACAACAAATTATATCCAGTGTTTTTTGTGTTTGAGGTGTATCATAAAGAGCATTAAGCATCAAAAAGTCATGAATGGTGCCGTTTACTCTTATATTTAAAACATCAACATTTGCCATATCAAGTTTTCGGGCATAAGCTTCACCTTCATCTCTTAAAACATCATTTTCATCCGTAACAATCAACGCAGGCGGAAGCCCCTCAAGATCGTCTGTTTCCGCTTTTAACGGAGAGATATAAGGATCATTTCTCAGCGCTTTTTCAGGTACATAAGCATCCCAAAACCATTCCATTGCTTTTTTTGAAAGCCATGGACCGTCTTTAAAATCATCATAAGACTGTGTATCCATATCTGCATTTGTCACTGGATATAACAGACACTGAAAAGAAATATCGGGTCCGTTTTGTTTTTTTGCCATCAATGCAGCAGCTGCTGCCATATTTGCTCCGGCGCTGTCACCGGCAATAACTATTCTCTTTTCATCTATATTAAAATCCTTCGAATTTTCAAATATATAGCAGAGTGCAGCATATATCTGATTCAAAGCAACAGGAAACTGCGCTTCGGGGGATCTGGAGTATTCCGGAAAAACCACAACAGAATTTGTTTTACGTGATATTGTTCGGATTAGCATATCATGTGTATTTGCACTGCCCAGTATCCAGCCTCCGCCATGTATATAAAAAACTGCGGGCAGTTTTTCTTTTGTATTTTGAGGTTTGATTATTCTTAGCTGTATATTTCCTGCATCTTTTGTAAAAATATTTACATCCGAGGCTTCCGCATCTATAGTTTTATGTGATTTTGACTGTAAGTCTTCCAGAAAATCCCGTGCTTCTTTCGGTGTCATCTTATAAAGAGGTTCTGAAGCGTTGCTTTCCAATTCTGAAATAAATTCTTCTGTCTTTGTTCCGAGATTCGGCAGTTTTGAATTTGGTGATGACATAACTTTGCTCCTTTCAGAAAATTGTGTTTAAAAATTATCTGAAATTTTTAGATTTTTCATCGGAAGAAAGTATAAATTTTGTATTATAATTTTTTTATGAGCAATTTTAATTTTCTAAAACGTGTCAACGAAAATCTCTTTATAATTGCATATGAGGCGGAGAAATTATTTCGGGATGAATATTTTGAACAATGTATAACCCAGACAAGAAGGCTGGCTGAAAACCTCTGCCGTGATGTAGTAGGCGAAAGATCACAGTCATGTGAATCATTTGACAACATGCTTGAACTTTTAAAAGACACGCCTGCTCAAAATGACTTTGAAAAAGAATTTATAGAAGATTTGTATTTTTTAAAAAAAGCGGGAAATGAATCTGTTCATTCCATCCATGTAAAACAGGACGGAAATCTTGCTCTGGAATGTATGCACAGGGCATTTGAAGCTGCATTAAATTATGCTGTTTTCAAAAAAGGGCTGGATTCAAAATATCTTCAGCAGCAATTTGATGACGAACTGCTTGCAACCGGCAGAAAAAAGGCGAAATCAAGTCTTGCGGAAAAATATGACGAAGAAAAGAAAAACACAGCTAAAAAACGAAAAAACACAAAAAAATATAAACGCAAAAACAAAAACCTTGATTATGAAGAAGAAAATACAAATGATTCCGAACCTATAAACAAAAGCACTCCCAAAGAAGGTAAAAAACCGTTGTGGAGAGAAGTTGCTGAAACAATAGCTGCCGGATTGATTATTGCAGTTGTATATTTTCTTATATTTAACAAATAATTTGTCCGAGAAAATTTTGCGATAAGGAACGTGAGCAAAATTTTTGAGTGTCATTTGAAAAGGTGAGCAGGTGCCGGCTGCGTTGAGCGGAATCAGACCGGCACGCCGTGGGCGAAGCCTCCAGTGCCGCTACGAAGGAAAACGATGAGTTTTCCGTAGTGTCTGATTACAAGACAGCCGGCGGCAACTGCGACACTAGATTAGATTATTTTATATGCTTTTTCAAATCATATCTCAAATCAGACAACGGACCGTTGTTTGGCGCCATAAAGTTGTCATAATATTTTTTTGCATATGTAAAAGGAAATCTCGGTATCCAGCCTAATTTTACAAAAACAGAAATTCCGTCAGCACCCTGAGAAAACATAAGTTCGTCTATTGTCTGTTCATAGGCAGGCGAAATAGATGAAATAATCTTCAATATATAATCTGCTGCGGTAAGAGTGTAATATCCAGAAAACACACCCGTATTGGAAACAAGATGTGTAACCTTAAATTCCTTATTGTTTATAGTAACTTTCTTTACGCCTTCAGGAAGTTCTATATCTTCTGCTGTCATTCTTTCAATTTGGTACCATTCTCCCTCATATTTGAGTCTTAATGTGTGTAAATCAGGCATATATATGTCATCAAATTCATTTTTGAGAAGAATTTCACCATTTTTATTGACAATGCCGTATTTGTACTTTTTACAAGTCAAAAACATTTCGCCAAACATTGGTTCTATCATACTGTATTCAGCAGGAATAACAGCATTACCCTTGTCATCATATAATCCGTAATCCTTGTCATTTCCGAGTTTTACATATTTTCCGAGCACTCTGTCAACATGACGGTATTTTGGTTTTATAAGAATATTTCCGCTGCTGTCCATCAAACCAAACCGGCTGCCTTTTTGAATAATCCAGGCAGACTCACCGAGACGGATAAGTTTTTTGTATTGTGCATCGACAACAATATTTCCCGCCTTATCTTTTAAGCCGAAATTTCCCTCATCAGAAAACACAACCATATCCGACACTTTATAAGTCGTTGATGTTTCCTGTGCGGCGTATGCTCCGTTTTGCAATAACAGTATTAACCCGATAAAAACCAAAATCTTCTTCATAAAAAGATAATATCATAAATGTCCGGATTAATGTATTATGATATAATTTTTTTGAGGAATTAATGAATGTTTTTGGGAAATAAGAGTATGAAAATATCAAAAAAGAGTATTGTTATAACAATAATAAGTTTACTGGCAGCATTTTTCGTTGCATTTCCTTTTGCGCTTTATCTAAAAATTCTGCCAGCAGCGGTTTCAAACCCGAAACTCATCTCTATGGTAGAAGATGCCGCAAAAAAAACAATGCAGGTAGATATGGATATAGAAAATCCTGTTTTAAAAACAGAACTTTCTCCTGTTGTGTCATTCAAACTGAAAAAACTTTCAATGACAAAAGACAAAAAGCATCTGCTTGATATAGACAATCTTGATGTGACAATTTCTTTTGCGGAAATTCTGAAAAAAAGAATTATTCTGAAAAAAGTAGGTCTTGATTATATTTATGCGGACGTAAACAAACTCATGACCCTTGGCGGTACCCCGCAAAAAGAACAAAAGCCGCAAAAATTTGACTGGAAAATCAGATGGTTCGATGCACTTATGTATGTCAAAAAATGTATTATTGTCTACAATTTAGACAAAGATACAAACATAAAAGTTACGGCAATAAATACCGGTATAAGCAGCAAAAAAGACCCCAAATATATAGGTTTCAATATTTATGCTGATCTAAAAAAAGGCAACCAGCTTATCAAATTTGCGATAAAAGATAACAAAACCGTATTTATAAAAGACAGAAAACTGTTTATCGAAAAAGGAACTCTTTCCGTCAACAAGTCAAAAGTATTTATAAACGCTACCTCAGACGAAGACAACAATTTTGATTTGACTGTGTTCTCAAAAGACTTTGATGTAAAAAATGTTGTAGAGCTTCTTGAGACAAATCTTGTTATCCCTAACGGAAAAGAAATGCTGTCATATTTTAAAGACATAAACGGCAGCTTTAATCTTGTTGTAAACCTCACAAAAAAAGGAATGAACGGTAAGATAAAAATCAACAAATCAACATTAAAAGTTATCCCATTGAACAATCTGCCTATATTTGTAGATAAAGGCTTGATAGACATTTCTCCCAAAACTATCACGCTCAAAGATTTTCAGGGATGGTACGGAAGTTCAAAATCAAACAACGTAACACTGCTTGGTACTGTTGATGATTATACAAAATCCGTTGATACAAATATTGAAGTGAACGGCAAAGCAACAAATGACCTGACAAAAAATTATCTGTCAAAACTTATCGGATACCCGATTACACTTACCGGTCCCTGCGGAGCAAAAATGATTGTCAAGTCAAAATACAATGTACTTGATTTTTCAATTATGGGTAAGGTTCCCAAAGGTCAGGACTTTTTAATTGACGGAGCATCAATCAGTCCAGTGGGCTATGACAGGGCTTTCAAAGCTGATATGCATCTTGAAAACAATATTTTAAATATAAAAAACATAAACTACTATATTGCTAAAGAACTAAACAAAAATTCAAAGGGAGTAAAACCCTTAGTAACCATTACCGGTAACTATGACTGTAAAAACTTTATACTGCAAAATCTCGGATTTGAAATACCAAACCCGCTGCCGAGTGAATTTTTGAATGTACTTGCAGGTCAAAAATTGTTCCGCAAAGGTAAAATATTCGGACATCTGCAATACATCAATACCGGTAAAGTTCCTGTTTTGGAAGGCAACCTGTCAATGCAGGGTGTTTTTGTTCCCAGCCAGCGTTTGTCAATCAAAAACGCAAGTTTCTATACTGACAAGCACAATTTGAATATGACAGCAAACGGACGCTTTAAAAAATCACAATACAACTTTAGCGGAAAAATCAAAAACTCCATGGTCCTTCCTATAATTATAAAAGATATTCATCTTAAAGTAGACAATATAGACATCGACAGAATAATGACATCAATGAACAACCAGAATACTTCTGCCGTGTCTAATGCAAATGCACTGAAAGAACAAAAAATTGAAACAGAAACGCTTGTAAGTGCCAGCAGCGATGATGATGAAAACAACGAAGCAAGCGACAATGCTTATACATTCAACACCGGTCTGATTATTGTTGAAAAATGTGTTCTTGAAGTTGTAAAAGGCTTCTACAAAGATATAACTTTTGGAAACCTCAAAGCAAATCTCACACTTGACAAAAACGGAGTACTGCAAATACACTCCAACAAATTTGATTTTGCGGAAGGAATCTCAACACTCAAAGTCAATTGTGACTTGATGAAACACAACTATTACATCAGACTTGGTGTAAAAGATATCAACTCCGATGTAGTTGTCGGCACATTGCTTGCATTACCCAAAGAGATTACTGGAAAAGCTATGGGACTTATAGAGCTGAATACAGACAACTCTCTGAAAATGAACGGAAGAATCAGGTTCGACATAAAAGATGGAACCATTCAAAAAGTTGGGCTTGTTGAATATGCCCTCAAATTTGCCGCACTGTTCAGAAACCCGATGGCGATGATTAGCCCGTCGACTCTCGTTGATCTGATCAATGTTCCTGAAGGAAACTTTGACAGAATTCACTGTGATATGATGCTGAAAAACAATGTGGTTGAAAAAATGATGATAAAATCATCCGCATCACAGCTGAGTTCATTTATAATAGGCAGATATGATCTGGAAACCGGCGATGCAATGCTCAGAATTTATACAAAATTCAGCAACAAAAACAAAGGTTTTGCAGGATTTATGAGAAATATTTCCTTAAACAGCCTTGCAAACAGAATGTCAATAGGCAGCAGAAACGATGCCAGCTACTATGCACTGGAGTTGGAGCAGCTTCCACCTATTGATGCAGACGAAAAAGACTGTCAGGTGTTTTTGACAAAAGTCGACGGAGATGTTCAAAACTTCAACTTTATTTCTTCACTGAAAAAGATTAAATAATATATTTGTTCGAGAAAAATTCGTGATAAGGAGCACTCTGCCGAATAAAAGCTGACTAAAAGTCAGGTTTTATGAGAGGAAGACGTGAACGAATTTTTTGAGTGACACATTGAAAAGGTGAGCAGGCGCTGGCTGCGGTCAGCCGGCAGCAACTGCGACACTAGATTAGATTTGAACACCAACCAATAATTTTTTTAAAAAGCTGCTCTGATTTTTCATTCAAATCAGGGCAGTTTTTCATATCATTGATTTTTAGACATATATCCAAAATTTCTTTATCCTCATCGTATAGTTTTTCCAGCAGTTCTCTTTTTGTCGGGACATATAAGCCTTTTTTCAAAAAATATTCAGCCTGTAAAATAAAAAAAGCTGTCTTAAAAAGAGAAGGCAGACTTTCCGAAGACTCATCATCGAACACAAAACTATGGCATGCCGCATGATACAAATTTTGCGCACCGATTTTTACAGCCAATTTTATGTCATCCGCAGAAGGATAGGCAACAATATCATTCAAAGAGCCATAAAGCTGTTTTGTATCATACAAAAACTGAAACAAATCTGATTTTGACCAATTTTGAATTTCTTTTTTACCGGAAATAAAACCGCAGGCTTTTTCCTTGTGCGGCATTGAGCGGACTATTTGTCTATACGCTTTCAAGTCCTCAATTTCAACTTTATCCAGTATAACAACCATATCAACATCACTTTCGGGTGTTGCTTCATTCCTCTGATAACTCCCTTGAAATCCCACAAAAATCACTCTTGTTCCAAATTCATTCAGTATCTTTTGTTTAAGTTCATCAGTCCAGATATTTACATCAAAATCCATAAATTTCTCCATTTAGAGTTTTTCGTGCGAATTATTTTTTTGAGTTTTTTCTTCTTCATGCCTGTGCTCGCAATGCAAAGATGCCTCAAGTTTATTAATTATATCCTTGTAGTGATAATGCAATGCGTGCTGCGCCTGACTGTGAAGATCATCAAGATGATAGTGCATGGCGATTTCCAACTCGGCAAGAGCAATATTATATTCATAAATCATTGTTGCATGGAGTGTTTTGGCTTCATTGTATTCTTTTCTTGCCTCCTGAAGGGCAATGTAATCACATTTTCCTTCAGCATATCTTTTGTCGGCAAGTTCGTAATTTTCCAGAGCCTCATGAACTTTTACCTGAGATGCTCTGACCTGCGTAGCAGCTTTGTCGACATTAAGAAAACACTTTTTCACCTCAAAGTACAAATTCTGTTTAAATTCATAAATATCATTAGATGCAAGATTTACCTGAGCCGCCGCACGGTCAACCTCATGTTTTTGCTGTTTTATATTTACCGAAGATATCATATTCACACCCATATTAAAATTGTTGTTTGTCTGGGTATTTTTGTTGTTGAATTCATATCCCAAACTTCCGACAACATCCGGATAATACTGGCGTTTTATATAGGTTAAAGACTCTTTCATTGCATTCAATGTTGAATCAAGCACCCAAAGATCCGGACTGTTTTTGTATGCAAGATCAAAAGACTGTTCCATGGTAAATGGTAAATCTTTAATTTTTGACAGTTCTGTTTTTTCTATACGTGTTTCATATCTGACATTAATAAGATTCGGGTCATCTTCTTCATGCAGATATTGAGATTTGTCCACCAGATATGCCGGCGTATACACATCGTCATAGCTGAATGTTTCAATTTTTTCTATTTGAAATTCAGGAGCATATGCAATGTACATGGCATTGCCAAGATCTGCCATTGCGAGGTCGTAACTGTTGTTTGCATCGGTAAGGCGCATCCTTGCTTCACTTAAGAAAACAAGTGCATTTACATAGTCAATTTTGGGCTTTTTACCTGTCTCATAAAGTTTTTTGGCTCTTGCCAAGTTTCTCTCATTTATCAGTACATTGTTTCTTTCTATTTCAACAATTGCTTTTGCTCTGAGTACATTAAAATACTGTGTTTTTACGTGATATATGGTATTGCATATACTGTCCATAAACTGATACTCTGCAGCAAGTTTATAAAATTTTTCCATACGGATTAAAGAACTTGTTTTGCCGAAATTCCAGATTAACTGGTTCAAATATGCCCCCACAGAGGGTAAATACCTGTGAGAGGCTCCGTCATCATAGTCTTTGTTGGTGTTATACTCCTGCAAAAAACCGGCATTTGCACCAACTGTAGGAAAATAGGCAGACTGTGCAATACCGAGATTGCTGTTTGCTATTTCAAGGTTGTATTCATATTTCTTTATCATAGGACTGTTATTTATTGCAATAGCAACACAATCCTGCAAAGACAGGACATCACCTTTGTGAATTTTACCTTCTTCAATAGCAGAAACAGGCAAAACAGGTAATATCAGGAAAAAAATCAAAAAAAATATTTTTATTTTATGCACAATTACAACCTGAATTCTAATTCCCTTAGAATTATAGTCCAATCTTTACAAAAAACAAACCGCTTGACTTAGAGCCGCTATCAAGGCATAAAATATTAAACATGGATATAATGCTAAAAAATTATGAAACATATCTGCAATTTTTAGAAGCAAAACTATTAAAATTCTTTGCAAGTCAAAAGCCATTTATTTTTTGCAAAAAAGGCTGCGGCAAATGCTGCCAAAAAGCGCAATTTCCGTATTCTTTGCTTGAAATAAAATATTTGCTGACCGGTTTTTTACAGCTGGATGAACAAACACAGCAAAAAATAGAAGAAAATATGCAAAAAATTGCTGAAAAGAAAAAGAAATTTAGAGGAAAAAATTTCCGTTACGACTGCCCTTTTTTAATAAACAACGAATGCTCCGTATATGACCACAGAGGAGTAATCTGCCGTACATTCGGATTGATGACAAATACAATAGAAGGCAAGATAAAATCACCTTTTTGCTCTTCTCTGGGGCTGAATTATTCAAATGTGCTGAATGCCAGAAAAACTCACATATCCGTACGCAAGTATAAAAAACTTGGCGTAACAGAACAGCCTCTCGGATTTAACGTAAGCTACAAATACCTCACAGACAAAGATTTTGAAGACAGTTTCAATATAAAATTCGGAGACAAAAAGCCGCTTATTGAGTGGTTTCTCGATACACCCGAGAAAGAAAATAAAAAACAGTTGACTTAGAGCAGCTATCAAATATTAAACTTTTTATTATACAAACTAAAGGAAACAAAATATGAAAAAACTATTATTGATTTTATTTTGTACAATTTTAATATTTGGAGGAAACAAAGCTATGTCAGAAAACGCAAAACAACCGCTTGAACAACCGTTTGCTCAGGGTGAGATTAATCCGTTCGGAAAATATTTCACAGGAACAACATACCTGCAAATGCTTTGCACAAAAGACGATGTATGGAATTCATCCGTAGGCAACGTAACTTTTGAACCCGGTGCAAGAACAAACTGGCACAAACACTCCGGCGGACAGATCCTTCTGGTTACTGCAGGAGAAGGAAGATATCAGGAAAAAGGCAAACCCGTACAAATTCTCAAAAAAGGTGATGTTGTAAAGATCCCTCTCAATGTTGAACACTGGCATGGAGCAGCTCCGAACAGCTGGTTTTCACACATTTCTATAGAGCCAAATATACCAAACAACCAGACAACATGGCTTGAACCCGTAACAGACAAAGAATATTTAAAAAATGAGGTAAAATAAATGACAATACTCGAAACAGTAAACTCACCGCAAGATATCAAAAAATTTTCTATTGCTGAAATGAATACACTGGCACAGGACATAAGAGATGCAATACTAAACCGTGTAAATACAATAGGCGGACACCTTGGTCCTGATTTAGGCATTGCGGAAGCAACAATAGCAATGCACTATGTTTTTAACTCACCAAAAGACAAATTTGTCTTTGATGTATCTCATCAGGTATATCCGCACAAGATGCTGACCGGAAGAAAACACGGATTTATCGACAATGCACATTTGCATGAAATTTCAGGATACTCAAATCCGGCAGAAAGCGAACATGACCACTTTGTAATAGGTCACACATCAACATCTGTCAGTCTTGCAACCGGCTTGGCAAAAGCAAGAGATTTGAAAGGCGAAAAATACAACGTTATTGCTCTTATAGGCGACGGTTCTTTAAGCGGCGGCGAAGCATACGAAGGCTTTAACAATGCTGCGGAGCTTAACAGCAATATGATTATAATTGTTAACGACAACGAAATGTCTATTGCACCAAATCACGGCGGACTGTACAAAAACCTTGCACAATTACGTGAAACCAACGGTCAAGATCAGAATAATGTGTTCAAAGCTATCGGCTTTGACTATTACTATGTTGAACAGGGCAACAATACAGAAGCGCTGATAGACACATTCCAAAAGGTCAAAGATGCTTCTCATCCCGTAGTTGTTCATATTCACACACTAAAAGGAAAAGGCTATGAACCGGCTGTTGCTGACAAAGAAAGCTACCACTGGCAATTACCGGGATTTTTGAACCCTCAAGAGGTTAGCGCACCTGCTGAAACATATACATCAATAACAAAAGATTTCCTTTTAAAGAAAAAACAGCAAAATGAACCTGTTATCGCTATTACGGCAGCGACTCCGGGTGTATTTGATTTTAATCCCGAATTCAGAGAAAAAATGGGAGCAAACTTTACAGATGTCGGAATTGCAGAAGAACATGCAATAGCCTACGCATCCGGACTTGCAAGAAACGGAGCAAAACCGGTGCTGGCGTTGATGAGTTCTTTTGTTCAAAGGACCTATGACCAGATGTCACAGGATCTGGCGTTGAACAATTCCCCCGCAACAGTTCTTATCTGGTGGGGAGGAATTTCCGGTGCTGATATGACACATCTTTGCACCTTCGATATTCCTCTTATCAGCAATATTCCGAATATTGTTTACCTTGCACCGACAAACAAAGAAGAATATCTGGCAATGCTTGAATGGTCTTACAGCCAGAATGAACATCCGGTATTTATCAGGGTGCCTGCAGCTGAACTTGTATCAACAGGCAAGCCTGACACAACGGATTACTCAAAGTTAAACAAATACAAGCTCGAACAGAACGGTGAAAAAGTTGCTGTTATTGCGGCAGGTAATTTCTTTGGTTTAGGCGAACAGGTCAGAGAAGAAATCAAACATCAGTTAGGCTTTGATGCAACATTGATTAACCCGAGATTTTTAACCGGAGTAGATGAAGAAATGCTGGAAAGCTTAAAAACATCGCACAGTGTTGTTATCACGCTTGAAAACGGTGAAATTGACGGAGGCTTCGGTGAAAAAGTTACAAGGTTCTATGGAAATTCAGATATGAAAGTCTTGAATTTCGGTTCAAAAAAAGAATTTACGGATCGTGTTCCGCTTGAAGAACTGTACAACCGTTATCATCTGACAAAAGAACTCATTGTTCAGGATATAAAAGAGGTACTTTAGATGATTAAAAAACTATTTGCATTTATTTTGACACTATTCGTGCTGCAGGGTTCTATGACAATCGCAGCACCGGCAAACAAGAAGGACAAGAATATGACAAGAACTGAAATTTGTAACAAAAACATGCACGAACTTTTCGGCGGCTCAATGGCAACAACGGGAAGCGACGTTGAAATGATGCAGATTTTGCAAAAATACATCTTTGGCGAAGTTTTCACAATAGGAAATCTGGATAACAAAACAAGAGAGCTCATAACCGTTGTTTGTTTGACAACAATGCAGACTCTGCCCCAGTTGAAATCACATATTAACGGAGCATTAAATGCAGGCAACAGCCCTCTTGAAGTAAGAGAAGCAATTTATCAGTGCGCACCGTTTATCGGTTTTCCAAAAACTTTAAATGCCCTCGGTGTTTTAAACGAAGTGTTTAAAGAAAGAGGAATCCAAACTCCCCTGGAATCAGGCGTGACAGTTACTGAAAAAGACCGTTACCAGAAGGGTAAAGAAATTCAGGAAAAATTATACGGTGACGAAATCAAACAGGCTATGAAAGGTTTGCCGGACAACATAGGTGATGAAGCCGCAAGATTTCTCACAGAAGTTTGTTTCGGTGACTTTTATACAAGAAAAGGTCTTGATATAAAAACAAGAGAACTTATTTCTCTTGCGGTACTTGTGACAAAAGACGATAATATCACTTTAAAAAGCCATATCAAAGGCAGCTTGAAAGCCGGCAACTCACCGGAAACAGTTGCTGCTGTGATACTTCAATGTATGCCGTATACAGGTATGCCAAATGCACTGCATGCCTTTACATTTTTGAAAGAAGAACTTAATTAGATTTTTCAGTCACTGTTGTTCACCCAGAATAATGAAATACACTTTATAAGTTTCATATAGAAAAACAAAGGCGCACGGACAGCAGCTTTGACACAAAATCAGATATACTACAGGCAGCCGTTTTCAAACAATCGGCTGCTTTTTAATATTTTTTTATATAAGTTATAATATTTCAGAGGGTAGATAACAACATAACAAAAACTGCGGGAGTCACATTAATGACACAAACTGTTGAAAAGACAACACTTGATAAAATACAGGTCGGTAAAGATGCGGTTATAAAATCGATAAACTGTGACAATGCCGCACTAAGACACCATATACTCGATATGGGACTGACACCGGGTGTTGAAGTAACACTGATAAAGACAGCGCCCATGGGCGACCCTCTTGAAATTCGTGTCAGAGGTTATGAGCTGACACTGAGAAAAGATGATGCATCAAAAATTACGGTAAATGATATACACGATGCGCACAACTGCCCCAGACAAAATACAGTATTTGCAGATATCGAACACTCTCAAAAAGGTGAAAATCAAACATACCGAACACGAAAAGCCAATAAAATACAACCCAAAACAAAATTGCTCTTTGCTCTCGCCGGAAATCAAAACTGCGGAAAAACCACACTATTTAACAAACTGACGGGAGCGCATCAGCATGTCGGCAATTTCCCGGGTGTTACGGTAGACAGAACAGACGGAATTCTAAAAGGGTACAAAGACGTAACTATTACAGACCTGCCCGGAATTTATTCTCTTTCACCCTACAGCAGCGAAGAAATAGTAACAAGAAATTTTATACTAAACGAAAAGCCCGACGGTATTATCAACATTGTCGATGCCACAAATATTGAACGAAACCTGCTTTTGACAATGCAGCTTATTGAGCTTGATGTGCCTATGGTTATCGCACTCAATATGATGGACGAGATAAATGAAAGCGGCGGAAGTATCGATGTAAACGGACTCGAAGCAGCACTGGGAGTACCTGTGATACCTATCAGTGCATCTAAAAATCAGGGTATTCAAGAGCTGGTTGAACACGCATTAAATGTGGCAAAATACGAAGAACACCCCGGCAGACTGGACTTTTGTGCTGCTGATGACGGAAAAGAAGGTTCCGTTCACAGGTGTATTCACTCGATTATTCACCTTATTGAAAACCATGCAAAAGCAGCAAATATACCTGTTCGTTTTGCGGCAACAAAATTGACGGAGAGCGACAAACTTATTCAACAGACATTAAATCTTGACGAACAGGAAATAAATAACTGTGAACAAATAATCAAAACAATGGAAGAAGAGCGGGGGCTGGACAGAGAAGCAGCACTGGCTGACATGCGTTTTACTTTTATAGAAAAATTATCCGCCCAATTTGTGCAAAAGCCTTCGGAATCAGCCGGATACAAACTTTCAAAGAATATTGATAAAATTTTAACCGGAAAATATACAGCAATGATAGCTTTTCTTGTTATTATGGCTTTCATATTCTATATAACTTTCGGTCCTGTGGGAACAACACTTTCAGACATTATGGATACAGGTATAAATTGGTTCACGACACTCACAAATAATGCTCTTGTATCCTACGGACTGAATCCTGTTGTCCGCTCATTGATTATAGACGGTATTTTTGCCGGAGTCGGAAGTGTTTTGAGCTTTTTACCGGTTATCGTTGTGCTGTTTTTCTTTTTGTCCATACTTGAAGATACCGGATACATGGCTCGTGTAGCGTTTGTTATGGACAAACTTTTAAGAAAAATAGGCTTGTCAGGAAGAAGTTTTGTACCAATGCTGATAGGCTTCGGTTGCTCGGTTCCGGCGATTATGGCAACAAGAACACTCCCTTCAGAACGGGACAGGAAAATGACAATCTTTTTGACACCGTTTATGAGCTGTTCGGCTAAACTGCCTATTTATGCGCTTTTTACCGCTGCATTTTTTACAAAAAATCAGGTTCTCGTTATTTTGAGTCTTTATTTGATAGGAATAATTGTTGGTATAGTATTTGCTTATTTTATGAAATTTTTTGTATTCAAAGGCGAACCGGTACCTTTTGTTATGGAGCTCCCTAATTACAGAATGCCGAGTGCAACCAATGTCTGCAGGCTGATTTATTCAAAAGCTAAAGGATTTGTAACCAAAGCTTTTACAATAATATTCTGGGCAACCATTCTTGTCTGGTTTTTACAGTCGTTTGACTCTAAATTAAATCTTGTAACTGACGCTTCGCAGAGCCTGCTGGCAATGCTGGGTAATTTGCTTGTACCCGTATTTAAACCGCTCGGAATAAACGACTGGCGTGTTTCTACCGCTTTTATAACGGGTTTTATGGCAAAAGAAAGTGTCGTCAGTACTTTGAGTGTACTTTTGGACGGAGACACGGACAAACTGCCGGCTTTATTCTCACAACTTACAGCTTTTGTCTTTCTTGTTTTTTCACTCTTGTACACTCCGTGCGTTGCTGCTGTCGCCACAGTAAAAAGAGAACTCGGAAAAAGATATGCGCTTTTTGTTGTATTGATACAGTGTTCAATCGCATGGTTCGTATCATTTCTTGTGTATCATATCGGAACATTAATATTTTAAACGATTTTATCTTGAGAGCAGCTCTCAAATGCATTTTTTTATACTAAAATATTTTTACTCAAAAATGCTCAGGAGGTTTTATGTATACAATAAAAGAAGTTGCCGACAAAGTGGATATTTCCGAACATACTCTCAGATTCTGGGCAAAGAGCGGTTTTTTCCCTTTTCTGAAAAGAAATCAAAACAACATTCGCTTGTTTTCTGACAATGATATAGAATGGGTAAAAATCGTTAAATGCCTACGTGCTGTCGGAACAGAAAATAAAGCAATCAAAAGATATATTGATTTGTGTGTAATGGGTGATTCAACAATTCCGGAAAGATACGGTATTATACAGGCGACAAAACTCAAAGCACAACAACAAATGAGAGATTTAAAAAAGCAGCTGGATATGCTTGATTACAAAGAAAAATTCTATCAAAATCTGATTCAAAACAATCTCAAAGACGATTGGAATCCGATGAATAAAGCAAAACCGAAAGAAGAAGCCGTATAAATATAGGTTTTTATTAAAAACACCTGCCATATTACTTTGGCAGGTATTTTTTAGTATTAATTTTTGTTTACAAACTAGCAAAAAATATTTTTACAAGAATTATACATCAATATAAACCACGAGAAAAATATTCTATTCGAGGTTATTACACACATAAAAGGAGAAGAATAAATGTCCGACAGGATTTCACGCATTGTATCAGTACCGCAAAAAGCACGTAAAATTACAAAAATGGTCTTAAAAGATATGGATATGAGAATAACAAAAAGTTTTGTACCATCAGCAATAACAACTCACACAGTGCCAATGTCCCCGGTTTCCAGAGCACAGCTCACAATTGCCGACGATTCTTTTACATATGCGCTGCAGCACAAAACTCCGTATGGCGAATGGAAAACAGTCCGAAAAGAGAACGTTCAGGGCTCTTTACAGAGGGTTGAAAATGCATTTATAAAAACTGTCAAAAGACTCTCCAATATCAAAATAAAATAAAAACATTTTCTATAGAAAAGGAACAGATTATGTCCATTCTTTCAGTTTCACCGATACGTTTTTACACACAAAAACAAAATGCAAATTCAGCGAATATTTCATTTAAACAACGAGCATCAAGAACCGATGCATCTGCTTTTGCCTCTATATATTTCAATACAATATTTTCCGTAGATCCCAAAACAAATACCAAAAAATTGGCACAAAAGGACAAAGACGGGAAAATTGCCAAAGAAATATACCTGGATAAAAACGACAAAATTCTAAAAATGAAAGAATATCCCCAAAACAGCAATGTAAAAGAGACAATCTTCGAAAAAGACGGAATTACGGTAAAAGAAATACGGGAATTTGCGAAAGATGCTGAAAATATAATCCTCAAGCAAACAACATACAATGAACAGGACATGCCTGTAGAAAAAATCTATAACCGCAGCGGAATACTTACAAAAACTGTTGAAACTACAAAACAGCAAGACTCTGAAATTAAAATCACAACTATTTATGATGAAAAAAATACTCGTCCTACCCAAAAGACCGTTTCAGGAAAAGATGATACAAAAACCACACAATATTTTTATGATGAAAAAGGAAGGCTGACAAAAACTGTTTATACAGAGACAAATTTCAAAAAAACAAATCTGTATAATCCAAAAAATGAAAAAATTATCCGCTCGGATATCCATTACTTTACAAAATATCAAAACCCCAAAGCAGACGGAACAGGAACGGACACATATACACTCTACGACTATGACAAAAATGAACAACTGATTAAAGAAAAAACATTTAAAACATTAAATAATGAACTTTTAAACGGAACAAAATATAACACTCAAACAGGGAAAAAATATTTCTATCTTGACCGGACATACAACAATCATTATGCACAAACATTTGACAAAGACGGAAAACTTTTATCATCGAGGTTTTACCCGTCATACAACACTGTAAAAACACTATACTATGACAAAGACATCCCCTATAGGGAAGTTATTCTTGATAAAGGGAAATACAGTATAGACAAACTCTACAAGCCTGACAAAAAGAAATATACGGCAGAAAACAAAATTGATGCACAAGAATTGATTTCAAAGAAATACAAATCATTAGATGACTACAATTTCAACAAATTAATAAGACTCTTCAACAGACATAAAGTCATAGAAATAGAAAAGGATTACACAAATCCACAATATGATATTTTCAAAATAAAGCTGCCAAAAGATTCTACAAAAGAAGCATAATGTGCAATTTAGCCCGGGTATTCGCTGTAAAGACCGACTTCTGAAAGTATTCTACAGTCCTTTGTTAAAGGATATTAGTTTTTGTAGCCGCTTAGAGCATCTTTGTTTCTTAAATATTCAAGAACGGCGCCGCCTATTTCCTCATTGGGATCAAAAGGAATTTGTACCGGTTTTTGAGCATTTTTTACAAACATTGCCATCAGAGGACCGAAAGCATCGGGCACAAGTGTTTTTCGATAAATTCCGGCAAGCATGGTTTGGACATTGTATGACTCATTATAGTTAAATCTTGATATAACGGGATAGGTCTTTTCTACCCCCTTAGCGCCTGCATCAATAATGCGATTTAGAAGATACAACCCTGCTGTAATGTCCTTTTCTTTGCTTGCTGTTTTGAGCATATCTGTTACAGGCTTTATGGCTTGTTCCTTGTAAGAAGCTATTTGTGATGCCAGCAGTTCATTACAGGTTACATAATTTCTTTTTTCATCCGGTAATACAAATGTTTTACAGAAATTAGCAACGAGTTCACATGGTTCATCCGCATTTTGTTTTTCGGGTTTAAAATACGTAGCTGTTGTAAATTTGTTAAAAGTAACAGGTGTTGTCTGCATAATTGCTCCTTATCACGAATTTTTTCTAACGACATTATGAATACACAAACGGCGGACCGTTTTTGATT
The DNA here is from genome assembly GCA_944326535.1 of Candidatus Gastranaerophilales bacterium. GTDB lineage: Bacteria > Cyanobacteriota > Vampirovibrionia > Gastranaerophilales > Gastranaerophilaceae > Limenecus. The sequence goes on from CALVEJ010000014.1 coordinate 21,625, forward strand.
TCGTACAGTATATTCTCAGCCCTTGTTTTTAGTTCGTTTTTGTCTTTACCATTCATTTTCTGTATTTTAAATTCATTTATCATTGGTTCTATAACGCTTCGTTTTTTTGATTCAAAATTATTCAACTCGACGTTCACCAGCCTGTTTTGCAAATCCAGTTCTGTTTTGGCATTTTCTTTTATAACCTGAACTTCCTTAATTCCCTCTATAGCCGCAGTACCGACATAGCCTGCTGCCGTAACAGTTGACAGACCTGCAAAAAGGATTTTTAAAAGCGGATTTTCCCAATTGACAATCATATTGTATAAATGAGCCCTGTCATCATTTGTATGAGAATACAAAGACGGCTTTGTACCCGGCTTTCCTGCAATAGCCTCTGCCCCTTCCTGCGTAACCTTTTCCGACTCTTTTATTACATCATCGATAAAGTTTTTGGGTAATTTTTCCGCATCTTTGAACATACTTTTTATTTTTTGCGTTGAGAAATTCATTGAAACACATATTTTTTTTATCTTTTCCAGTGAATCAGCGTTCCATTCTTTTTGATTATCAATCAATTCTTTTATTTTAGTTTCCATATTTGCAGCATATTTTTCATATATACCGGCAGTTTTTTGAACATTACGAAACGCACTAAAGCCAAGAGCTCCAATGATTGCAGAGGTCAGAGCAACAGCCGAATAGCTCAAAATTTTTGTTTTTTGAGAATTTTCTTTTTTCTGAGGCGCAGGTGTGTTTTTAAATGAAATAAATTTTTTGAATGTAGTATTTTCATTTCCGATATTTTCTTTGTTCAATATCATATCCAGTTCTTTTGCCTTTTCGGCAAGCATGTTTCTCAAAATTTGCATTTTTCCAGAAAAGCTTCTTGTTTCAACTTCAATCAATTTTTCCTGCAAATCTCTTTGAACATCTGCCTGTTTTTTTCTGACCCAGATTTCTTTGACACCATCCACAAAGTTTTTTCCGGCAAGACCTATTGCACTCAATACAAAGACACCGAGTGCGCCCAGCACATTTCGCATATTTGGGTCTCTTATCATCAAATATGTAACAAAATGAGGTTCATTGTTTATTGCAACATTTTTCGGAATTTCGGGGAGTGTTTTCCACTCGGGCAACACAGCCTTGTGCTTTGCCGCACTTTTTAAAAGAGCCATTGCACCGGCAATAATTCCAAACAGCGCCGTAGTTGTCGCCAGAAGAGGAACCAGTGATTTGTGAGAATTTGCACTCTTCTTATTCTCTTTGCTTTGATCATCAATTCTTTCAAAACTTTCAGGATTTGTTGCAATATCAGGTATTATCAAGCTGTCATACATGTCCTTTAATCCGTTTTCTGACGGTTTGATAAGCGAATTTACAACAACACCCTCTTTCATTTCAGAAACATTCTTTTTTTGTGTCTGTGTAAGATTTCTATACTGTCTTCTGGTTTCTATGTCCTGATATGGATTTATAATACTCATTTTTTATCACTCTCATCCGTTAAATCTTCTTTTTCATTGTTCATTACATTAAAAAGAGCTTCTTTTGCCGTGTTCAATTCATAAAGACGTTTTGCTTCTTCTATTCTTTTTGCCTCATCATCCTCTTCATTTTCTGCAGAAGCTATGCCGAACAGACTGAAAACTTTCTTTTTAATATCCTTAAATTTTTCTTCAATTTTCTTCTGCAAAGAAGCCTTTGCCTCACCGAACATTGCTGTGAGTTTGTCCATGATTTCAACAACTTTTTGTTTAACATCTCCCGTCAATTTTGAAATTGTCGTTAGAGCATTTCCAATAGTATTTGAGATTACATGAACAGCCTTCAGAACAGGCAGAATGACTGTATCAGCAAGAGCAATTACAATTTTTGCCGCCGGTTTTGGCAGTATAGAATTTAGCAAAGTCAATTTCATCTGATTGATTTGTGCCTGCAGTTTGTTCAGATATGCTGCCTGATCTTGTGCCGCAAACAAAGCCAGGGTTTGTTTTCTGGCAGCTTTTTGTGCTTTCATCATCTGCCATACAGCGAGACATTCATTGTACGTCATCTCTCTGGGCTTGTTGTCTTTTTTCACACCTCCGCCGCCGCCCATGCCGCTGCATATCGGGCAAGCACCCTGAGGCAGTCCGTGCGGACAGGTTCCTATTTTACTATGAGATGCTTTTGAAAGAGGTGCTGACATAAAAATATCCCGTTAATTCCTTCCGGACAAAACACAGATATTCACAGCAAAAAATATTTTTCCCATGCCTAATGCCCGAAGCTATGGTTTCTTACAAAAAGGGTAATATCCCGTTTTTTAAAGTATTCCGACTATACGGCTGCGGCTCAGCTAAGGAGTTTCACCTTATTTCCTTTATTTCATGATTTTACAGTTCATATATATACCTGTCAAATCAAAGATAAAATACTAAAACAGAAATACTGATTAGTCACTGTTATCAGTTTTTAACAGTCTTTTTGTCCTCATATAAAAAGAATACAAACGGAAGAATAAGAGCAACCGCCAGAGCAAAATACCTGAATGTCTCTACATACCCCCACAGAGTTGCCTGCTGCTTGAGCATATTATATATCTGGCCCTGTGCCATATGAAATGCTGTATTGTATTCCGCATTGTTCGCCATAAATGAAGAAGCCAGGGCATTCAGCCTTTCGACATAAACATTATTATTATCATTCAAAAACTTGACCATTGTCATCTGGTGAATTTGTGAAAATCTTGAAATCATCGTCGTTGCAATTGATGTACCTATTGCAGCTCCAACGTTTTTTACAAGGTTTTGAAGACCGGCAGCATTTGTCTGGTCTTTATTTGGCAAAGTAGCACAGGAAATATTTGAAAGGGGAACCATTGTCAAAAGCATACCAAGACCAAAAGTGAAATTCGGAATCGCAATATTTGCAAGAGCAATAGATGTATTAATCTCGCCAAACATCAAACTGCCCGCAGCAAGAATAACAAGTCCTATGACAACAACCGGTCTGACTCCAAGCTTAATTACAAGAACTCCGGACAGTACCGAAGCAATAAGACAGCCCGCACCCCTTGGCACCATAGAAACTCCGCTCATAAAAGCGGAATATCCCATCAATGATTGCAGCATTGACGGCAAAATTGATGATGATGCCATCATAACGCCCATCAGGACAACTTGTCCCATTGTTCCTATCAAAAAGTTATGATTTTTCAGAATTGAGAGATTAATCAAGCCGGTTTTGGATTTGTTCTTATATATTTGTATACAAACAAATATAACCAGACATATCATAGAGAATATGAACAATTTTGTTATCCATGGTGAACCAAACCAGTCATTATCATTACCTTTTTCAAGTACAATTTGCAAACTTAAAAGCCACAACGCCATAAATGTAAATCCGGAAAAATCCATCTTTACACCGGATTGTTTCCTTGAATAAGGCGGTTCTTCTATATATTTTACGGAAAGGTAAAACGTTATTAACCCAAAAGGAATATTGATAAAATAAATCCATGGCCATGAATAAGTTTCTGTAATCCAACCGCCGACAGCCGGTCCCATGATAGGAGCAAGTACAACACCCAGTCCAAAAACCGACATTGCAGCAGGAAGTTTGTCCTTTGGAAATATTTCAAAGATTATCGCCTGTGCAATAGGCATAATACCGCCGCCGCCAATACCCTGCAAAATTCTTGAAACAAGCATCATCGGCATAGATGTAGAAATACCGCAGAGTATTGATGCAACTGTAAAAATTACAATACTAAGCAAAAAATACTGTTTTCTGCCAATCAGTTTGCAGAAAAAATCAACTGTCGGAATAATAACACCGCTTGCAACAAGATAGCTTGTAATAATCCATGTAGATTCATGCTGGCTTACAGAAAAAGAGCCTGCCATGTGCGGAAGTGCAACGTTAGAAATCGTTTCATCCAGAGCAAACATAAATATGGAAAGCATTATAGGAATCATTGCAATCCATGGATTTACCTGAAACTTCCATTCTTCTGCTGCAGCAATGTTTTGCGACATAATTTATTCTCTCTTTTGTAGATTTATCTACAAGTAGATTTAAAAACAAAGTTCAAAAAAAAGCAAGCTTTATTTAATCGAATTTTATATTAAATTTATCCGTACAATTTTTTCTTATAACTTGAAGCAGCCTAATAACATCGTTGATTTGGATATTTAACTGAGGATTGGTATCCTGAATGTATTTATCTATTTCAGCACGCATTTTGTTGTAAAGTTCAAGACCTTCAGGCGTAATTATATTTTTGGTAATAGTTTTCGATTTTTGTCTGATAGGCTTTCGTAAAACAAAATTTTTTTCCTCAAGAGATTTTAAAAACCTGCCAGTATGCGCTCTGCCTTTTAAAATCATTTTTGCCAGATCAATTTGAATAATATCCGGTTTTTGATATAAACAATCAAGAACAATAAATTCATCCGGTGAAATCGGGAAATTGCATTGTTCAAAATAGCATTTTGTAGCTTCGTGCAAAACTCTCGAAGTAAGCTCCAATTCATACGGTAATGTTTTTGTATAATGATCAACCATCTCTTATCACCACAAACTCACAAATATATTATACACGATAATACACATCTTATTATTTATTTTACAAACTTTAAAAAATGCTCACTTTTTACCCAGTTTCCAAATTCCATATTTTCCAGTCCGGGTTCTACAAATTTTTCAATAACATACTTTTCTATAAAATGATCAATAAACTGGATAGAAACGCCAAGCGCAACAAAACATCCGGCAGCACTAACCAATTTCGTTTTAAACAATCTGTTGCGCTGTCTTTGCTTTAATAATGCTTTAATTGAGTCCTCAACGTATCCTTCTATAGTGTTTTTATCCTTTTCAAAGTTGTGTTTTGTGTTTTCATAAAATTTCATCAATTTATCAGATACACCGGCAGGGCGTTTGTTTTGCAGCAGATCTTTTCTTATTGCAAAGATTTCATCAATATTCTTATTCGCATATTCTTCAACGCTTTTGAGTTTTTTGTCCGTCAATTTTTCGCCATGTTTTGAACCAAACAGCCAGCGGCCTATCAATTTAACCGGATTTTTTGTTTTAAAAGATTTTTCTCTATCAAGAAGATGTTGTTTCAAGTGTTCATTGAATTCTGTTTTGAAACCTTCAATATTGTCATTGTAATCTTGCAGTCTGTAGGTTGGGCATACCTGCCCAACAAAAGATATGGTCATATCTAATCTAGTGTCGCAATTGCCGCCTCTAGCCGCCCGCCCAGCAGTGGAGGGCGTGGACGTCACTGTTCACCTTTGACTTCTTTTGCCTGAATCTTTGATTCAGTGCAAAATGTCTTCACGAACAGTGAACAAATGACACTCAAAAATTGTAAAAATTTTTTCATAAAATTATAAAATACTAACAAATGTAAATATTCAGGATTTTTAAACAACTAGTTAAATTAGGAGACAGAATGAAAGTATATTTAAACACTACAACAAAAACCAACTATTCTAACAATTTAAACCGGCATAACAATATAAACAGCCCTTATTCAACCTTCTTTCAAAGCTGTGATAAATTAGAACTTACTACCGGAATGAATAAAAGTCTTTCATTTAAAGCAACATTTTTGAAACATATTGCTGCCGGAATCTCCGCAGGAGCCGCAAGCGGTGCTGCAATAGGAACAAAAGCCGGTGGTGTAGTTGATTTAGGGACGGCAGGGGCAACTTTAGGCATACCAACTGCTACCGGAGCAACTGCAGGAACAGTTATAGGGGGTGTAGTAGGAGCAATCGGAGGAACAGTCTCATACTTTACTTGTAAAAGCCGTGAAGAAATAAAAAAAGCGGCTGCGGAAGAAGCTGAAAAAATACAAAAAGAAAAAGAGGCTCTGGAGGCAAAAGCAAAAGCGCTTGAAGAACAACAAAACCTTGCAGATGCAAAAAACAAAGAAGCCCTTGAAAAAAAGCAAGCTCAACTTAATGAATTAAAAGAACAAAACAGGATTTTAGCAAAATTTGCCGATAAAAAATATGAAGAAGCTAACGGTTATGGATTGGGCAGAATTGCAGGGTATTATGAAGATAAAAATTTTCTAAATGCTGCATTTATTTCACCTTATAAAAAAAGCTATAATCCCGAAACAAAATACGAATCCTACAATGTTCCTAACGGAGTATTGCTGTACGGCACTTCAGGAAATGGTAAAACAACATTAGCAGAAGGTATTATTGAAGAATTAATGAATACAACCGATACAGAGTATTACAATTTATCTGATTTAAAAAGATCAAAACTGGAGGATAAACTCAGTGAAATAAAAGAAAAAGCACAACTAGATTGGATAAATAATAATAAAAGAACAATTATATTTTTAGATGAATTTGACGGATTTGCGCCAAATCCCAATATTATCAAAAGAAAACTTCAAGGCGATGAAACAGAAAATCCGTCAAACGGCTATCTTAAAAATTTTATGAACGATTGTTCGCAGTTCGGTATTACCATAATTGCAACAACAAACTACCCGAGGAATATTGAAAAACCATTCATTGATAATGATAGCAGATTTTCTGTAAGAACAGCAATAGAACCGCCACAAGCTGAAGATATTACACAAATTTTAAATTACTATCTTAAAGGAGTAACAGATAATACCGTTAATTTGGAAGAAATTACAGATATTTTAATCCAAAAAACAGATCGAAATAAAGCTATGTTCTCTTCTTCAAAAATCGAAAAACTTGCGCAAAAAGCAAAAGATCAGGCAAAAAAAGAAAAAAGATTTGTTTCACAAGAAGATTTGTTAAAAATAGCAAATAAAACCAATCCGAATATTGATAGTGACGATATAGAAAACTTCAAAGAAGATTTTGAATTTATAACTAATATGACATATGAAGAATATCTTGAGGAAAAAGAAGAATATAACAAACAAGAAAATACTGAGGAATAAATTTGTCCGCACCTGTTTTTTCAAACTTTTATAAACAAATAGCAGCAGTTGATAAAACAAATTATCAACCATCTGCTGCATCAAAGAAAAAACACGGATATATTCTGCCATTAACACTTGCAGGAACTGCTGCCGGCATTATTCAACCTTCTTTAAAAGTCTGCAAAAACATTAACATGCAATACGCCATTTTTGCCAAAGAAAAGTTAAAGTCAATAATGACAGAAGAATTTGATCAAGCACACAGACATCAGTGCATACCCAAATTCAGCAAAAACCCTATTACGCATATAAAACAAATTCAAAACAGTATAAAAAATTATGATGAAGATATCTTCAGTTACCAAGAAAGTCTTTCTAAATCAAAAAACAATATTGAACTTGAAAAAGCAATTGTAAATACCCAAAAGAAGAAACTTCAACTGCAAAAGTTTCTAGCTGAGTATAAATATATTTTTAAAGATATAAACCTGCAATTTAAAGCAAAAATACATGAAAGATTTGTAAAAAAAGCTATTATCGGAATTTTAATCTGGTCAACAATCGGCACTCTTGCGGGAATTGCATTAGATAAAACAACAGAAAAAAGGGCAACTGCAAAGTGAAAATAAGCTTAGTACAAAATACAATAAGACAATATCAACCTTCTCAACCATTTAAGGGTAAAACCATAAACGGTCACTATTATACAGATCAAGAATATATTGATGCAATGAAATATAAATCACGCGGACAGGTTTATTGTTCAGACTTTACCGACCGATACGGATTTTGGGAATATGTATTTACTCAAAAACCGGAAAAACATGCTAATGAAGTAAACAAGTGTATTAATGATATCAAAGAGGAGAAAAGACGAAAAAATGAGATAAGAGAAGAGAAATTGAGAGCAATAGAAAAAGAAAAACAGGAATTAGCAAAGAAAATAGAAGACATCGAAAAAAAAGAAAACTACAGAAAAAAAATTATAGAAAAATATACAGACATTAACAAAAATACAGACCTGTTATCCTGTAACTTGTCGCAGGATAATATAGAACAATTATCTGAAGAACTTTTTCATCCTTATGCCGAAAGTATTGCTGATGAGCTGCAATATCCTAATATACCGAACGGGGTACTAATAAAGGGTAACAACTCTGTACTGAATGAAAAAGCAGCAAAAGCTATAGCCCGCCAAATACAACAAGAAAACACAATATCAAACTTCCAACAAGTAATTTTTGACGGAAATATTGAAAAATTCCAAAATGATTTACAAGAAATTAGGACAATTGCAAATCAAAAATATTCTCAAAAAAAAGAGATAACTATAATTTATATACCTAATTTTGATAAAATTGCCCTAAAGCCAAACAAAGCTGATTACGCAGCTGAATTAAACAGTTTTTTAAAAGTTTATATGTTAAATTGTGCTAAAAACGGATGCATTTTATTAGCCACAGCTAAAGACGAAAGCAAAATAGAATCTCCGTTTTTGATAAATAATAAACGATTCGGCGTCATTGTAAATTTAGAAAACGAGGATTAAGATGAAAGTTATAAAAAACTCAGCTCCGGGAAATATCCGGATTACAAATAAAAAAAACTCGTTTGATTTACCACAATTAAAAACAGTGCCAATAAATTATATTGGCACTAATAACACTGCACTGAGCAACTTCATATTTTCCGCAGCAAGAATATCTTTTGGACAAAATCAATTTCAACCCGACAAGGATATTACTCTTTTTAATGAGGAAGACGCAACCGGTTTTAGTATAAAACTTTTTAACGACATAAATAAATTTTTGACACAATATAAAAACGAAACTCCGGAATCCGAATCATTATACCTATTAAGCCAGGATAAAAAAGACAAAGCAATATCAAAAAAAAATATAACAATAATGAATAATGCTTCCGCAAAACAAGTAAATGCAGAACTTGTCGATATGTTTAACTTTGCGTATGCAAACAAAATTCAAACAAATATGAATACATATCTTTTTGACAATTCTGCTGCTGATGAAATAAAAGCAAAGAAAATCTATCTCTCTGACAATGCTTTTTCTTCAAAAAATGAAGCAGAAACAGTCTGGCTTAAAGATAATGCAGCAGCTGAAAATATTACAGCTAATAAAGTTTATCAAAGGAATAACTCTACAACTAATCAAATTACAACAAAAAACTTTTTTGCGGCAGACAATATTAACTGTGAAAATTTACACACAAACAGCATTTTGCTCAAAAATTTTGCTAATGTTGAAAATGCAATTATAGAAGACGGCGAAGTAGTCCTGTACAACAATGCAAAAATTAACAACTTAAATACCAAAAATTCCAAAATAATATTAAATAAAAATACATTAATTAAAAATATTACATCCGAAGACAATCTTACAATTACAGGCAATGGAACAATAGATGACATATTTATAAACGGCACTCATTTATTTCTCAACGGACCAGTAAAGATAAATGGAAAAATCAGGTTTTCAACTCCTGACGGAGTAGTAATAGCTCAAAAAGGCAAACAAAATATATTTCCCAAAATTGACTCATCAACAGTAGAAAACGGAATACTTCAGTTTCTAATCAGTGATAAAGATAATGTATATTTAGGAAACCCCAAAGATGTTTTTGCCTCAGGTTTAAGCATGCTGGGAAATAACATAGCAGAAGAAAAGAACAAAGAACAAATTCCCGTCTATTTAAAAGACAGCTCTATAATCTCAAAAATCAACAATAATCCTGAAATAAAAAGTCTTTACGTGGATTTTTACAAAAATAATCTGCAATTATTATCAAATAATGATAAAGCAAAAGTTTTCTCCTTGTTCTGGATAAAAAATGCAAAACTGGAAGAAAAAAAGCTGGCAGACTTGTGGATGGAAATATTGGGCAAACAAGCAGAATCAGTGCCGGACACCCAAAAAGCATATAAATTAAATAATCTCTCTGACAATGAAAGAAAACTTTTATTGGAAAAAACAACGCTTTACTGGTTCAAAAACATTTTGCCTCAAATAATAAAAGAACAAAATTTTAATGATTTTGATTGTTACAAACAAAATTTGAACACAATTGAAGCATTATTAGCCAATCTAGATCAAGAGAAAGAAAATATCCCAAAGACCTTGACCGATAATAAAATTTTGTATGAAAAACTCAATTCACTACAAATTGCTAACCAGTCTCTTCTTGATTTTTGGTTAAGTAACGACAATCCAGAATTTATACAGGATATTGAAACAGAAAGATTAAAACAACAGCTCTTGGATGAACTTTTGGAAAACAAAAACAGACTCCAAAAAATTATTAATATAACCAAAGATGAAATAAAAAATCAAAAAAACTTTATAAAAGCTTATGAATTTGCCTGTGATGATTTAATTAAAAATGAACCCGAGCTTGATAAATTGCAGCAAAAACTGCTTGAAAAATACAAAAAAAGCAAAGTGTTCTACCAAATTATTTTAGAAACATCAAATAAAACAAATGATACAAAAAAAATAGAAATTGAAATAATAAAAATCTTGCAATCTTTGACGAATGAATACAGACAATTATCCATTGATGCAAGAAGAAATATATTTGATAAAACCTTGAATATAGCAAATGTAATAACAGCAAAGCCGAACACAGAGTTAGACAACTATATAAACTTTGTATTCACCGCTCTATCAAAAAATATTCCCCAAATGACAAAAGAAGAACTGTTTGATTTTGTAAATAATACAAATGCTTTTAAAAACTTTGTAAGCAAAAATTCTGTATATTTCAGCGACTACTGGCTTGATATGGTGAAAACAGCATACCAATTTTATGATACAAAAATGCTTGATATGATTACCAAAAACAATCTTAAATTGTTATATTCCAATGAACAAAACAAGAAAAATGCCTCAAATAAAATAGCGGAATTTGTAAACACACTACAAAAAAATTCGGCTGACACAATTGAACAAAAAGAATTTATCTCTCGTTTCAAAGATAATATCAATTTTAAAAAATTGATGAATAATAGCGGCATAGATCAGAAAAAAGCACTAACCGACTTGTTAATGACAGAAGCTTTAAATGAAAACTTATATCTAAATCGTCTTAATTCCTACCCCGAATCTATTACTCCGGAGTTTGTAAAAGAAAATCTCGATTTAACTGACAAATACCTTGTCCTGCTAGACAAAGACTATTCGGATATGTCTATTAAGGAAAAGTACCAGACTATTTCAAAAGTGCCGGATGAAGAATTCAGATTAATGAACCAATTAATTCTTAATGATTGGAAAAAACACGAACTCCAAAATCTTTTAAATAATAAATTTGTATTAATGCAGCTTGAATATAATGCCAATGCACAAAGTAAAAACATAAAAGATAATTTAGAAACAATAAATCTTAATCTTAACAATATAAGAATAAATATTGCAGGTCAAAATTATACTTTGCAAGAAATAGCCTCAAACCTTGACACCCTTGTTAATATAAGCCAAAAATCCTTTAAAGAACTATATTTCATAGGTGAAAATATTGAGGCAATAAACGGCAATACACAGAGCATAAAAGCCAACACAAGAGCGGTTTTGTATGCAATTATGCAAAACTCCAAATTTAGAGATCCCGAATTGTCCAAAACAATTGAAGACCTGCTTCCTGCGACCGAACAAGGTTCCTTTTCTGATTTTTTATCAGCGGTTGAAAAAAAATACAAAAAAATGAAAGACGATAAAAAGAAAAAAGATCTCAAACAAATTGCAAATCTTGCAATGATTGCAGCAGCAGCTTCAGGTATTGGATATATTGATCCATCTGTTATAACGGGTTTTTGGGGCGGCGGAGAACTTGTCACCCATGCAATTTCAGCAATAAAACCAATAGCGGACACCCTAAAACATGTCGCTATTTTCAAAGCAGCCACAACGGGAATGAAATAAAAATTTTAACTAACACAAAGCAAACATGGAATTACTTAAAAAAGCTACATCAGGTTTTTCAGCATCAAGTTGTCCTAAATTTACAGAAGTTTTATGCAAATCTGTAAGCAGATTTGTGTTGTCTCTAACGTATATTTTTAAATCATCACTAAAGTTTGATTTAAAAAATTTATTTATATTATTTATACAATCGAAAACATTTGTATTAGCTTGCCAAAGCATAATATCCGGTATAACAACAGATCTGTAGTAAGGTGAAGAAACAGTTGCTATAGCATTTTGTTTTTTTTGTTCCAGTATAGATAATATTGTAGTCAGTTTTTTAAAATCTTGCGGAGAATTAAAATATTTACTTTCTGCCAATTCTTTAAAGGCAGGAGTTTGGAGATATCTTTGTACATAATACGACTGATTTGTGCCATCCAGACAATCTTGGACAACCACCAATTTTGCATATTCCTTTTGTTGAAGTAAATTTGCCTCAGTTTCTTCATTATAAGATCCAATATTTAAACTTTTAAGCAAATTATCAAGCGGATTTGACAACTGCTGTATAGGCGTCATTATATAATTAGTTTTATATTTATTCGCATGAATTGTTTGTAAGAGCATATTAACCTCCTGCTATATTGTACCAGGCATTGTTAACAAGATCAGTCAATTTTTGATCATGTTTTCCCGCCTGATAAAAGGGATTTTGTGTAACCGTCAATGTATCGGGATCTAAAACATCCACAACACCTTTTGTTATAGCTTCAGCAATAAGCTCAAAAGGATTTCCTCCTTGTATGTAACCCGAATGTACGCTTCTTCCTGCAGCATATACACTGATTTCTTTCTTTATTATTTCCCTCTGCTCAGGAGTATATCTTGATAATTGCATTCGTCTGAAGTGTTCTACTCCTGAAACATAAGGATTTGGATCATAATATGAACCATTAAAAGTATTATATCTTTGCAATGTTTTGGAGCATGTTCCGTCATATCCAAATACTCTATATAACAAATCATTATGAATATTATGAACCCATTCATGTATTATTGTATGAAGAAAATGATTCGTCGAGTTAAATCCAGAGTTATACTGAGCTTCTGCCAGTGCGTCCATTTCTGTCAATGTCTTCATTTTTTCATTATTATAAAATACAGACCTTGTTTCATAAACACCTTTTCCTGAAATAATTTTGGCAGAATCAGGCAAACAAAATCCAATACAGCCCGTATCATTATAATTAATCAATTCCCAATCGTGGTATACCGTCAAAGAAGGAGGCTTTGCACCAAAAGGCAATTTGTATTTAGCAGTTAATGTTTCAAAAATATCGTTAACTATGCCGCAACAATATGCAATAGCCCTGTTGTTTTTAAAATCCGCATTAACACCTTGTTTTTGAAACAAGTGCTCTATATTTGCAGCGGAATATCGTGCTGCTTGAGCTTTTATTGTTGGAGTCAGACCGGCTTTAAATGAAACTCTTTGCGGATTATTTTTTATTTTCACTTTAATTCCTCTGATATTTTAAGTTTAAAGAAAATATTTTTTGCTGATATTTTGTATCAATTTTAACAATTGTTAAAATTGATACGATAAAATAACAAATTTAAAAATTTTTGAATATTATACAAGCAGTATTAAAGAGAGGCATAATATGATAAAACCAATTTCTTTTGCAGCAAGTTATGGATTTACCAAAACTGCATCCCAAAAAACTATTCAACACAAATCAATTTGTCAACAATCCCCGATTTCTTTTTCCGGAATAATGGAGAACCTTGAAGCTAAACGGGTTACAGATGCAAACGGAAACACATACATAATCGAATCCGGAGGCACTCTCGTAATACATAATGGTGATAAAGAAAATAAAAAAGGCGTCCAAGATGCATTAACAGGTGCAGGAGTTGGTGCTGCCGGCACTTCCGTAGTTAACAGAAAAGCAAACCAGAACAATAATCCCACTCAAACAACGGATCAAGACGATAAACAGCCTCACGAATATACGAAAAATGAAACCGATAATACGGATGATATTAAAAACACAAGTTCATCAGATGATATAACAGAAGAGTCAGATTATGATTATGATACAGATTATGATACTGACGACGATGATGATGACGATGATGCTTCTATTTTTGACGACTCACTTCCGATTTATAAATTCTAAACCTTATCTTTTAATATATATTTACTGCAAAATTAAAACATCACAAAAAGCCTGAAATAGCTAAAAATGCTAATAGAAATATACCATTGTGAGATTTATTACAGACATAAAGCGGTTCTAGAATATTTATATTCTAAAATTGTAGTGCATTGCAAAATTCAAATTCGAAAGCTGAACTTATTGAATTTGAGCAACTTGCAATTGAACAAAATCAGTTTGAACAAATTGAAGAAGATTTGTTAAAGCAGAATATTACAGAATATCGTAAATTTATTGACAATAGAATACTTAAACGGAACAAATTATCTGATTATGATATATGGTTCTCATCCTCTGCATTAAAAAAGACCCTTACGGGTCTAAAATTCGGAGAAGGAGGGATTGTCTTGGTCGCTCGCTTTTAACGGCAATTCCGTGTTTTGTTTTCTGTGATTTCATCACATCAAACAAAAGCACTCCAGCCTCAGCTCGCTCCCGCTCGAACCTTAAACAAGGCTGCGCCTTGTGTGTAAAAGGACACATGGTTTGATTATTTGTTCCACATGGTTTGATTATTTTGGGCAACATAAATTTGAAATATTAA
>CALVEJ010000015.1 GCA_944326535.1 Candidatus Gastranaerophilales bacterium
GCGGATTTCCGGACGGGTGAAACCCGGTAAGTGAGGAACGAAATGAGCGGAAGCGAAAGCGCAGCGAATGACAGTTCTGAACGAAAAGGAAATCCAAGAAGCGGATTTTGGCAAGGCTGACCGAATGAAATGAGGGAATGCCGTCTTGTGAAAAAGTTTGACGAAGCAAGATTTGCGAAGCAAATCAAAGCAGAGTGCTAAAACTTTTGAGCGCCAATAATCCAAGAGCGGATTTCCGGACGGGTGAAACCCGGTAAGTGAGGAACGAAATGAGCGGAAGCGAAAGCGCAGCGAATGACAGTTCCGAACGAAAAGGAAATCCAAGAAGCGGATTTTGAGCGGAGCTGACTAAAGAATCTTTTGTTTTAGATTCTCCGGCTAAAGCCTCAGAATGACATGGAATCGTCATCCTGAGGGCAATGCCCGAAGGATCTTTGTGTATTAGATTCTTCGCTCTGCTGTTTTGGATTATTGACATTCGGATGATCCCGCCCCGTTATGCAGGGAGCAGGCGCCCGTCCTCACATGACTGTTCGCTTGCCTGTTACACAGACTCGACTCTACAGCCGCATAAAATCCGCTCCTGAAGGAGAGTGAAAATAATAATATACAGTACTTTTGTCGAATGAAAACAAATATTACTTCCGTTATTTTAAAAGGGATACAAAATCCGGAGGTAATACATATGCATAAAAACCATGAAGAAATTTGTAAATTAACAAAAAATACCGGCAAGGCGGAAGACTTTTTTAAATCAATGCTGGCTTTCACAGTAGGACCTGACAGGCTAAAACACATGATGGAAAAACAGCTTGAAGAATATACGCTTGTAGACGTGCGAGAATACGATGATTACATAAAAGGACATATTCCGTTTGCGGTACATGTTCCGTTTGATCAGCTTGAAGAACAAATGGTTCAATTTTCAAAAGATAAAGTAAACATTGTATACAGCTACTCTCCATTCTGCCAGCTTGCCAAAAAAGCCGCATATCATCTCGCAAGCGAGGGTTATCCGGTTAGAGAGCTTCTGGGCGGATTTAAGGCGTGGAAAAAACGAGACTTTGATATAGTCGAAAACGAATCGGATAATTATCAGGTCTGATGCAGTAAATAATGCGTTGCCAGCGGGTTTTAAGCAAATGTTAAAAAACATTAAGCAAATATAACCCCAAAAGGCAATTATTTAATAAGTAAATACTTTATATATATACGAGAGATAAATTAAGAGAGAAAAAGATTTTTTTAATACATACACACACTGACCTACCACACTAACCTACACACTTACTTACTTTACTTACACACGAGGAATCAAACAAGATTCGACGGGAAATTCATTAAGAATTTCCCTTTTTTTTATTTAATCCGGTGCAGAACAACTGCCACCTCGGGCCCCCATCCCTCTCTGTGGCTGGCGTGGATGCAACTACTCAGGTTTTCAAATAACATCAAAAATCTGTTTTTTTGTTATATCATCAGCAACACAAACACTGCAAATACCATCAGGCAGAACAAATCTGAGCTTTCCGTTTTGTGCCTTTTTGTCAAGAAACATCTCTTCATAAAAAGAGTCTTTATCTAAATCAACAAAATCCGGAGCAATTTCGTAATCATCAATCAACTTCAATGCTTCTTCACAATATTCGGTATCTATATTGTTTTTTAATTTCGCAAGCCGAAATGCCATCTTCATTCCTATTGCAACGGCTTCTCCGTGAGTGTATAAAGTATAATTTGTAAGATTTTCAATAGCATGAGCAAACGTATGACCAAGGTTCAAAACGGTTCTCAGTCCTTTTTCTGTTTCATCTTTGCTAACAACACTTGCTTTTAATTCACAGCATATTTTTATCATTTTTGAAATAATAAATGGATTCAAGCCAAAGATTTCCTGTCTGTTTTGTTTTAAAAAGTCAAAAAATCTGTAATTCAATGGTGCAGCACATGACTTTTCTATAAAAGCATATTTCAAAACTTCTGCAAGACCGGTTTTTAGCTGTCTCAAATCCAGTGTTTTTAGTACGAAAGTATCTGCAATAACAATCTTGGGCTGATAAAAAGCTCCTATGAGATTTTTTCCGTGTTCATGGTTTATCGCAACCTTTCCTCCTACAGAAGAATCAACCTGTGCAAGAAGAGTTGTCGGAATTTGTACAAAATCAATACCTCTCATGTATGTTGAAGCGGCAAACCCGGCTGCATCACCTGTAACACCCCCGCCAAAAGCAACAATACAGTCTGTTCTTTGCAGTTTATTCTCAACGGCAGTGTCCAGTATTTTTTTGTAAGTTTCAAAATTTTTGTATTCTTCTCCGTCTTTGAGTACAAGCCTGATTGAATTTTTGATTTGCAAATCTTTTCCGTAGAGCTGTTCTACCTTTTCATTTGTTACAACAAGAACTTTTTTTGCTTTAGTATACTGTTCTATAAGTTCCTGTGCTTGTTTCAAAAGGTTTGTTCCTATTACTATGTCATAGGTATAAGCGTTTTTTTCAGGAATTTCAACTTTAAGATTTTGTGATTGATTCATATTTTTCAATTATTTCCCGTACTATTTCTATCAGTTCTTTTTTGTCCGTATCTATCTCAAAATCAGCCATTTTGTAATACGGTTCTCTTTTTTTCATGAGTTCTTTTATTTTTTCTTTTGGATTTGGATGTTTCAAAAGCGGTCTATGGGTTGTTTTTTTTACCCTTGCAAACAAATTGTCCACTGATGCTTTCAGGTAAAAAATCACTCCGTTTTTTCTCAAAAGATTTATGTTTTCAACATTTTCAACTATACCGCCGCCTGTTGCCACAATCTGATTGTGGTAATTTGAGTATTTTTGTATGAGTTCATGTTCAAGCTGTCTGAAATGCTGTTCACCGTCCTGTGCAAAAATTTCTTCTATGTGTTTTTGTGCAAGTTTTTCTATCTCTTTATCCATATCAAGATAAGAAAAATCTTTTTCCATTTCGCCAAGAAGATGTCCTATAGTGCTCTTTCCGGCACCCATCATACCTATCAAAACTATGTTTTTTTTATTATCCATTTGCAAAATTCTTTTTTAATTCTTCCAAACTGTCCGCTCCGAATTTTTCCAGAAAAGCATCAGCAAAAACTATTGCACACATTGACTCTGCAACAACAGCACATGCTTCTACCGCACATGTATCAGAACGTTCAAAGTGTGCGGTGTAAGGTTCTTTTGTTTTTATATCAACGGAATTAAGCGGCTTTCTCAATGTCGGAATAGGTTTCATTGTGCCGGTAATGACAACTTCTTCTCCGTTCGTCATTCCTCCTTCTATGCCGCCGGCATTGTTTGTTTTTCTGAAATATTTTCCGTTTTCAAAAAATATTTCATCATGCATTTGAGAGCCTTTGAGTTCCGCTGATTTTGTTCCTGCACCAATTTCAACAGACTTTACAGCCGGGATACTCATTACTGCCTGAGCAAGTCTGCCGTCAAGACGTCTGTCCCAATTTACAAAAGAGCCCAAACCAACCGGAAGGTTTTTAAATCTTACTTCAAATTTTCCACCCAGAGTGTCTCCTTCTGCTTTTGCTGTATCTATTTCGCTTTTCATGCCTGCTTCGTCAAAAGCAGTACCTATTTGAATAATTTTTGAAGAACAAGAAACACCAAATTCTTTTAAAAGACATTTTGCAACAGCACCCACCGCCACACGTGATGCTGTTTCTCTTGCACTTGAGCGCTCGAGTATATTTCTCACATCCTGCTGGTTATATTTTACTGCTCCTGCAAGATCAGCATGTCCTGGGCGTACACGTGTAATCGTTTTTTCTTCAACTTTTTTTGCTGTTTCAGGATTACAAAAATCAACCTCTTCAACAGACATCGGGATTTTCCAGTTCTCCCAGTCTTTGTTTTTTATTTCAAGACAAATCGGAGCTCCGGTGGTTTTTGAAAATCTCACACCCGATTTTATTTCAACAGTATCTGATTCTATTTGCATTCTTCCGCCTCTGCCATAGCCCTGTTGACGGCGGGAAAGTTCAGAATTTATGAACTCTTTATCAACAAAAACATTTGATGGCATACCCTCTATAATTGCATTCAAACAAATGCCATGGGATTCTCCGGAAGTTAGAAATCTAAATTTATTCATTTTTACCTTTTTATATCATTCAATTTGTACTATTGTTTTTCAACAATTATAAACGATTATTAAAGTTCAATCAAAAATATTATAAAAAAACAAATAATGCTGTAAATTGTAATTTGGGTGTATTATAATTAATTTTATGGCGGAACGAAAAAACAAAACTTGCTACAACTGCGGCTGCACAGATTATAAAATAATGCACAAAGGTGTTCGTGACAATGCCGATATTGACGTTTTACAATGCAAGAAATGCGGTCTTGTTTTTTTGTCTGACAATTCTCACATTGGTCCTGATTTTTATGAAAACGGCGGTATGATAGCCGGATACAGCCTTGAAAGCTGGATAAACAATACAAAAATTGATGACAAACGACGTTTTTTGTTTCTCAAAAATAAAATAAAAAACAAAGTTCTGACAGATTTTGGCTGCGGGAATGCAGGTTTTTTGAACAATGCAAAAAATGTGTGCAAAAAAGTCTACGGTGTTGAGCTGCAAAAAGATCTTTATGAATATTTCAGGTCATGCTCGCTTGATATTTTTCAAAATATATCACAAATACCTGAAAAATCAGATATAATAACAATTTTTCATGTTCTGGAACACACAAAAGATCCGGTAAAAACACTGGAAAGTCTAAAACCGGCTTTGAGTGAAAACGGTCGTATTTTTGTGGAGGTGCCAAACACAAAAGACGCCTTGATAAGTCTTTATAAAAGCAAAAAATTTCAGGATTTTGTTTTCTGGAGTTGTCATTTATACATTTTTGACAAAAAGACACTTGAACAAACAGTTAAAAAAGCGGGCTACAAAATAGAAAAATTCAGCTACATTCAAAGATACAGCCTAATGAATCATTTGTACTGGATTTTAAAGAAAAAGCCCGGAGGACACAAAGTTTGGGCAAAATATGACTTTAAAATAATAAATATTCTATATAGTTTCATTTTAAAACTATTTGGAATAACAGACACAATGATTGTAGAAATATCACCTTGTTGATATTTAAAGTCTTATTCCTGAGCATTATTTTCTTGAATATCATCTTGTTCTTCTATCTGAGAAGAATCAACAAAAGGTGTCTCTCTGTACATTTTTATTCGGGAAATTCTTCTTCCGTCAATTTCAAGAATTGTATATGTAATATTTTTGTCTTCAATCACATCATTCAATTCCGGTTCACGACCCAGCAAACCGAAAATATATCCGCCCAGTGTTTGGAAATCTTCGTTTGGAATATCAAGGTCAAATCTTTTATTTATGTCTTCAATATCCATTTTGCATGAGACATTGAGCGTGTTGTCATCAATTTTTACAACTTCAGGAGTTTCTACCTTGTCAAACTCATCATAGATTTCTCCGACAATTTCTTCAAGAATATCTTCAATGGTTACAATCCCGGCAATTCCGCCATGTTCGTCCACAACGGCGGCAATTTGATTTTTTGAAGATGTAAAATCGCTCAGCAGGTCTGAGATAAATTTGTTTTCAGGAACAATAAGAATTTCTCTTGCGAGCGACTCAATAGAGAAGTTTTCGTCTATATTGTTGTTTTTGATTACTTTCAAGACATCTTTTGCATTTATGATACCTATTATGTTATCCACATTGTCTCTGTATACAGGAATTCTTGTATGTCCTGAGCTTATGATTAGATCAGCCAGAGTATTAATATCCGCCTGAACATTTATCATATATATTTCAGTACGTGGAATCATAATCTCTTTTACAACGGTATTTGCAAACCCAAAGAAATTTGAAAGCATTTTTGCTTCATGGCTGTCTATTGTTTCTATTTTTTCGCCTTCTTTGATAAGTTTATGGAATTTCTCTTCCCAGTTGTCTTCCGCATCGTGCGCCTGAAGTTCGATTGTGATATGTGTAATATTTTTGATTTCTTTTTTGATTTTTCTCTCAAGCATGTCGGCAATATCGTCGGCATCTTTCATCTGTGTTTCGGGATCAACCTCTATTGTCATATTGATAATCAATCCGGATGAGCCGAGATCAATTGTTTTTAATTCCAACACACCGGTAATGCCGTGAATAGTCGATGCAACCTGTCTGATTTTTTCTTCAACATCAGGTTCTGCCGATTGAACAGTTAAGCTGCTTACATTGTTTTTCAAAAGATATATTGCAAGGAAAAACAGTATCGTACCGATTATTATAGAAGCAATGGCATCGGGGACATAAGCCAATCCGTCCGGCATAACAAATTTTGCCGTTGTCAATGCCGCAAAAGCAACAATTACACCTGTTAGAGCGGCAGTATCTTCATACCAGACAAATTTTGTTGTCGGGCTTTTAATTTCTCTTATATATTTTATTGAGCGGAAAAATTCTTTTACCGGATTTTTTTCTTCAATTCCGACTTCATGCAAAACTGCTTTTGATGCACTCACAACAGCCCATGCTTCAAAACAAATACTGCAAATCAACGCAATGGCAATTGCATTGTAATGAAGAAGCAAATCACTGGCATCATGTGCTTGAATAAGTTTTTCAAAACCATGGTATATTGCCACAAAAGTACCACCGAGCATCAATATAGAAGCAAACATTGCCCAGACATTTGCCTCCAGTCCGTAACCGAACGGATGGGCATTGTCGGCAGGTCTTGAGCCCCTTTTAATTCCGACAAGAAGACAGATGCTGTTGAATGAATCCACGCCTGAGTGAATGGCTTCAGCAAGCATGGCGGAACTGGAAGAGAAAAAGAAACAAATCAGTTTGACAAGGGCAATTCCAAGATTTGCAATCAGGGCTTTAATTACAGCCATGAATTTGGAATTGTCTATTTTTTCTCTTTCAAGACAGCTCATCTCCTCTTGTGAGTATTCATCTATGCTGTCATTATCTTTAATATCCTGCGAGTCGTTTTTTAGTTCAAGGTTGTTACTGTCAGATGACATCTTTTATCCTTATAGCTTTAACAGTATATATAATACCCAGAATATTCAATATATGCAATAGATACGTCTTGAGCACAATTGAAAAAAATTGTAAAATTGAATAGTAAACAATAGCAAAAATATTTTTGTTTGAACTTATATGAGTAGTTTGTGTAAATATTAAAAATCGGGAGTTATTATGGACATCAAAGCTATCAGCACACTATCGTTGCCTTCTGTATCAAGTTACGCACAGCCTGCAAAAAGCCAAAACACTTCAACCGGTGCGTCAACAACAAATATGCAGGATAAAATTTCTAAAAAAATACCTGCTGAAGTTAAAAAGAATTTGCCGTATTATGCAGGTTCGGCAGTGCTTGGTCTGGTGATAGGCTGTTTCATAAAAGGCAAAGGGAATATGAGTGAGAAAGCTCTTCAAAATTTAAAGAACAAAATTATAGAAGAATTAAATCAGGAACAAAAGAAAAATATTACGGATGAAATTAAGCAGCTTTTAGACAAAAAAGATAAAATTCTTGCTGAACTGAAGGAAATTAGTCAGGAATTAAAAAATAAAACAGATGAAGTTAGAAATATTATGAAAGAAGAAACCAAACAAAAGACTGTAACAAATCTGGATGAACTGACTAATAATATGAAGAAAAATCTTTCTCAAAAAACAAATAGTCCTGCAGTCACAAAAACAGAAGAAGCAGTAAAAACAGAAATTAAAAACAAGCCTTTCTTGCTTTTGGCAGAACATAAAGCAACTGAGGAAGAAAAGGCTCTTAAAGAGGCAAAAAAATCCTTAAATCTTTTGAACGACGATATTATTTCAAAAATAATGAAAAACAGAAAGTCCGAGGCCTCTGAAATTGACAGAATTGTCGGAGAAAATATAAAAGACGGGCATGTTGATATGAATATTATGAGAAAAGTTGCCCGTGATTTTTCTGCTGATCAGAAAAATAGAGGAGAAAACCGTTTTCATCAGGCAGCGGATATTCTGGAACAATCATATCTGAGAGAATTTATTAAGGCTAATGAAAAAGGCTCTTTTGGATTGGATGAAATGTACAATACGATGAAGAATGATTCTGATCTGTTCTCTATTTACAAACAAATGCCGGTTGAAGAATCCGCAAACAGACTAAACTATATTGTATACAATGATTTGCTTAAATATGCACCGGAAAAAGGAATGACAAAAGAAGAGTTCTTTGAAAAAATGCTGGCAAAATTGTTTATGCAGTCGCAGAAATAATTATTTCCACAGCGACAATTTTGTCTCTTCATCCGGCTCCCGAACTAAATCTTCACCGAGATATTCCCGGATAATCACTTCTGCCGCATAAACCGCCGTGCCCTGAACGAGATGTCCGCCTATACATTTACCTTTTCTGTCCGCAGCAATCAAATGTACATGACAGAATGGTTTGCCGTCTTTTACGGAAATATTTCCGCTGCATGAAACTATCTCCATCGGCTCATCATATGCATATGTTGTATTTATGTACTGTTTTGTAATCTGATCAAAAAATGCCAGCTTGAGGCTGGATACAGCGCCTATCAGACTGATGGAACCTGCTTTTATATTTTCATCAATGCATATCTTGTTCAACTCTTCCAGCAAGTCAGAATTGTATTGGAGTTTTGAAATAAATGTTCTTCCTGTCTCATACTGCTTTAAATACATTTTACCGGCACCCGCTTTTAATCTACTCTATTTTATATATTTTAATTATTTCAAGAATAATATATAATAAGCAAGAATAATTTTTCTTTAACTTTTGTAAACATTCACAAAAAAAACATAAAGTTTTTGCTGGAAATTGTCGAAAGAAAAAGAGTAATATGGTGTATGTATGGAAAACTTTGGATTATTAAAAGAAGATTCTTTTGAAGAAAGTCTCGGAGAAATTCTGCAGGTCAAACAAAAGAACGAAAAACATACTATTTTGCTCGTAGATGACGAAGTAAACAATCTTCAGCTTTTGAGAAGAACCCTTCGAAATGACTACAATATACTTACAGCTTCAAACGGAAAGGAAGCGCTCGAGATTGTAGAGGGCAAGGGGAATGAAATTGCGCTTATTGTCAGCGACCAAAAAATGCCTGAGATGGAAGGTACGGAGTTTTTGAAAAGAGTTACGGGCGAATATCCCGATATTGTAAAAATTCTGCTCACCGGTCATCTTGACGTTGATGCCATTGTTGATTCCATAAATGACTGCCACCTATACCAGTATATAGTCAAACCCTTTGACCCTGAAGAGCTTAAATTGACTATAGAAACAGGTATTCAAAAATTTGATCTTGTTAACAACAAAACAGTTATTCTCAAAGACTTGAGAGAACTTTTCTACAAGACAATAAAACTCATTGCTTCCGCTCTGGACGCAAAGGATCCGTACACCCATGGACATTCCCTGAGGGTTACAATGTATTCTCTTATTCTGGCAAAGGCGCTGAATTTGGATGATACAACTCTTGAAGAAATTGAAACAGCCGGTCTTCTTCATGACATAGGAAAAATAGGCATACCCCAAAAAATTCTTTGCAAACCCGGAAAACTTACGGATGAAGAATATGAAGTGATGAAATCACATCCCGAACAGGCTGAAAAAATGCTGATGGGTATCAAAAAACTGACAGTAATTTCAAACTGGCTGAGAACACACCATGAAAGATGGGACGGAAAAGGCTATCCGAACGGGCTCAAAGGTGAAGAAATTCCTATCTCGGGACGTATCATTGCCCTTGCGGATACATATGATGCAATGACTTCCACCCGTTCATACAGAAAAGCCCTTTCTCATGAAACGGCAATTGCTGAAATCCAGCGCTGCGCCGGTACACAGTTTGATCCGGTACTGGCTGAGCTTTTTGTAAAGTGCCAGGATGAAATCAAAGCAGCAAAAGAAGATCCTGAAACATATTATCCAAAATACAGTTATCTTCAAAAAGAAATAAACCGTACCGTTTAGTTTTATTTATCTTTTCCGCAGCAGTTTTTGTATTTCTTTCCGCTGCCGCAAGGACACGGATCGTTTCTGCCTATTTTGTCGCCCTTTTGAATAGGAGCATGAGAAGGCTCTTCTTCTTCCGGAGATTTGAAAGACTGTGCTGCCTGTGAAAGCTGCGTTTCAATTACTTCGTCATCACGTCTGTTTACAATCTGTACGCCGAAACGGGTTCTGAAGAGATATTTTACTGTTTCGGATTGGATTTCATACATCATGTTGTTAAACAGGTCGTACGCTTCTCTTTTGTATTCAATCAGCGGATCTTTCTGTCCGTATGCACGGAGACCGATACCGTCACGCAGCATATCTATGTTGTGGAGATGGTCTATCCATTTGTTGTCAACAACACGAAGAAGAATATCTTTTTCTATATTTCTCATTACATTTGTATGAGAGAAAGGTTCTTCCGGCGTATATTCAGATTCATACTGCATTTGGATACTGTTATAGAACTGAATTGTTTCTTCTTCATGTTCTCTGTATGCATCAATCGCAAGTTTTTTGAACTTTTCAAAAATAGATTCATAGCTCAGACCCTGTATATCTTTTACTTCAAGATAAGAAAGCTGCGGAACGAGCGAATGAACTTCTTTTATCATACCGAGCAAATCTTCATATATGTATTCCTGAGGATTTTGTCCGGGAGAAATGTAACTTTTTATTATCCTGTCCATTTCTCTTTCAATCATGTAATAAATATCAACCGTCAAATCTTCGCCTTTGAGCACCCTTCTTCTCTGGCTGTAGAATTTTTCTCTCTGAATATTCATTACATCGTCATATTCAAGTACACTTTTTCTGATATCAAAGTGATAAGTTTCTACTTTTCTTTGAGATGCCTGAATTTGTCTTGTTATCAAGCCGGATTCTATAGCCATATCGTCTTCAACTTTGAGCGTGTTCATAAGGTTGATAATATGTTGTCCGCCAAAAATTCTCATCAAATCGTCTTCCAAAGAAAGGAAAAATCTGGTTGAACCAGGGTCTCCCTGTCTTGCCGCACGACCTCTAAGCTGGTTGTCGATACGTCTTGATTCGTGTCTTTCTGTCCCGATTACGTGAAGACCGCCCGCTTGAACAACTTTTGCATGTTCCGCTTCGGTAATTTCTTTTGCCTGTTTCAAAGCGGCTTCTTTTTCTGCTTCGTAATTCGGGTTGTCTTCCGTAATACCTTTTTGATCCAGCATGTCTTTTGCCAGATATTCTGCGTTACCGCCCAAAAGAATGTCTGTACCTCGTCCTGCCATGTTTGTGGCAATGGTAACCGCTCCAAATCGTCCTGCCTGAGCAATAATATAGGCTTCTTTTTCGTGGTGTTTTGCGTTCAGTACATTGTGTTTTATGCCTCTTTTTTTCAAAAGGTCTGACAGATATTCCGACTTGTCTATACTGATTGTACCCACGAGAACGGGTCTGCCGATTGCATGCATTTTGACAATTTCATCGACTACCGCAATGTATTTTTGTTTTTGAGATTTGTAAACAACATCGGGATAGTTTATTCTGATATCCGGTTTGTTTGTCGGAATTGTTGTTACTTCAAGGTTATAAATTTTTCCGAATTCCGCTTCTTCTGTCATTGCGGTACCGGTCATACCGGCAAGTTTCGGATAAAGTCTGAAGAGGTTTTGGAATGTAATGCTGGCAAGTGTCTGGGTTTCATCTTGAATTTTTACGCCTTCTTTTGCTTCAACAGCCTGATGAAGCCCGTCAGACCACCGTCTGCCTTCCATCAAACGTCCTGTAAATTCATCAACAATAACAACTTCGCCGTTTTTGATTACGTAATCCGTGTCTTTCTGATAAAGTTCTTTTGCTTTTAGCGCCTGCAAAAGATGGTGTGCATATTGGTTGTGAACATCAAAAAGATCCTCAATACCAAGCAATTTTTCGGCATGATCAATACCTTCTTCAGACAGGATAACATTTTTGTTTTTCTCATCGACTTCATAGTCCAGATCTTTTTTCAGCTGCGGTGCTATTTTCGCCATTGTTTGATAAAGCTGTGCCGACTGCTCAAGTCTGCCGGAGATAATAAGAGGTGTTCTGGCTTCATCAATAAGAATAGAGTCAACTTCGTCTATGATTGCATAGTTGTAAGGACGTTGAACGAGCATGTCAACACTTCCCGCCATGTTGTCTCTCAAATAGTCAAAACCAAACTCATTATTTGTTCCGTAGGTGATATCACAGGCGTATGCCGCTTTTTTGCGTTCAAACTCATCTGCGTCTCTTCCGCCGGAAAGGATTACTCCGACAGATAATCCGAGGAATTTGTAAATACGGCCCATCCATTCGCTGTCACGTTTTGCCAGATAATCATTTACCGTAATTACATGAACACCTTTGCCGGTAAGGGCGTTGAGGTATGCAGGCAGAGTTGCAACAAGAGTTTTACCTTCACCTGTTCTCATCTCGGCAATGTGCCCGTTGTGAAGAAATATACCGCCTATGAGCTGTACATCAAAATGTCTCATGTTCAAGACACGTTTTCCTGCTTCTCTGACTACGGCAAAGGCTTCCGGAAGGATTTCGTCCAATGCTTTTTTCTCAAGAGCACGATCTTTTTTGAAATCTGAAGATGTTTCTCTTTTTGCAAGATGCTCTTTAAACTCCTGTGTTTTTGCACGAAGCTGTTCGTCTGTCAGAGCTGCCATTTCCGGTTCAAGTTTGTTTATGTGCTCCACAATCGGCATCATTTTTTTTACTTTTTTGGCATTCGGATCGCCAAGCATTTTGAATAACAAGTCTAGCATTTATATTAAAATTCCCCTGAGTATCTAATGTGTAAACTGATTTTACCACGCACATATCAAAAAAAACATAGCAAAAAGGGAATTAGCCGATGAGGATATAATACATCCGAGAAAAATTCTGTGATGATGAATTATTATGTTTTGTAAATTAAAATTTTGTTTATTTTGGCAAAAATAATTACAAATTTGTTTTAATATACATGTGAAGGCAAGGCAGTTCTATGACTTTAAATATTTCAGGCAGAAACAATATATATAAAGATTTTTCAATGTCCGGACAAACCGTGGCACCTTTGTCTTCTCTGCCTGCCGGACAAACAGCACCTCCGCCTGTTGCCGCTGTAAGAGTATCTGATGTTGAGGGAGATAAAAAAGGCAACGGCAAAAAGATTTTCGGTATCATTGGTATTTCTGTCGGATCTGTTGCTTTGCTGACGCTTATAGGTCTTTTTACATTATCAAAAGGTTTTTCAAGCGGATTTTCACAAAAGCTGAACAAGTTGTCAAAATCTTTGCAGAAAAAGATTTATGACCTTTCTTCAAGCACAAAAGAACTGACAGCTTCACAAAAAATGAAACTCAAAGTCAGCCAGACCCTAAAACCCATGGCAGATACCATGCAGGCAGCATCAAATATTTCTGCAATAAAAGACAGCTGGATCAGACACTGGCTCAAAAAACTTAAACTTGAACCGGTTATCAAAAAAATGAACAATGTTTTCAGAAATATTGTTATAAAAAACACAAAAAACTATTACTCAAAAGCTGAATCTGCAAATCTGAAATTCTGTTCATATCTCGATGATTTGATAAAACAGGCTGATGATCCGCAAATAAAGTCACAACTGAAAGATTATGCCCAAAAGTTAAAAGATTCTTTCCAGAACAACTTTACAACCGCAGCTCATTACGAACGTGCGGATAAGGCATACAAAAAAATGTACGGACTTGACGAAAAAGTTTACAACAAACTTTTTGGAGGAGACGGGCTTTTAAAGAATTTAAAAAATGCAAAATCATATGTCACAACAGACTATGTTGCATATGACAAAAAATCCCTTGCAAAGTATTTATACGGACAAAAAGCAAAATTTTCAAACAACGTCAATGACAGTTACAACAGCATAAAACAGCTGATAAACGAAATAAAAATCCATGTTGATCCTCAGGATACAAAAGCTGTGGATATTGTCAAAAAACTGAGCGAAGCGCTTGAAAAGTACAAAAACGCAGCAGGGGCACAGGAAGCAGAACTGAGAAAAGCCGCTGTTCAAGAACTCAGAACAGAAATGAAAAATCTGTCTCGAATATTCAGAGAAAACGACCAATATGCCGATATTGTAAAAAATTCTCATGAAAAGATGACAGAGTTCTACAAAGCTATTGATGTACAAAGTACTCAAAAAGGTCTTGCTCAGGATGCAATTACCTTTATCAAAGAAAAATACGGAAAAAATTCTTCCCAATATAAAGAGGCAAAGCGGATTACAAATGAAATCAACAACAATCTCAATAATGCGATAAACTCGGAACTGAATTCATTTGACAAATTGGCTGAACTTCAGGTTGGCTCACTGCCTACGGATATTCTCGGCATTTTGGGTCCGACGGCGCTGGGCACACTGCTTGTTGTAAACTCAAAAGACAAGAATGAAAGAATTTCAAAAACACTTACACAGGGCGTTCCTATCATAGGCGGTGTCGGTGTTACATACTATGGTACAACAAGGGGCTGGACAGGAGCCAGAAACCTTATGCTCGGTGCTGTTACCAGCGTACTATTGAATATAATAGGCACAAAAGCTGATGAATTATACAAAAAATATGCGGAAAAACAGAGTATTTTACAAACCGCATATGATGCCTGGAATAAACTGCAAGGTAAAGACACAACCGTAATTGCATCTGCGGATCAAAAATAATACGCTTGGATTATATTAGCCTTGAGGGGCTTTTAAGATGGACTGTTTTGATGTAAGATAAATAATCGTTGAGGATGTCCGAAAGTTTGCGGCTCTGAATTAGTTTATTCATCAGGTTATTTATTGTTATGCTAAAAGTTTTTAATTCATACTCCGGAAAAACAGAAGAATTTACCCCAATAAACGGAAACAAGGTTAATATGTATGTCTGCGGCCCGACAGTCTATGATCATCCGCATTTGGGACATGCACGCTGCTATATTACCTGGGATGTTTTGTACAGGTATCTGAAATTTCTGGGATATGACGTAAAATACTGCCGCAATGTCACCGATGTGGATGACAAAATTCTCAATAAATCGGTAAAAGAAAACTGCACACCGGATGAAATTGCAAAAAAATATTATGATATTTTCTCCGAGTCCATGAAAAAACTCAATAACCTAAAACCGGATGTTGAGCCTTTTGCGACAAAAACACTCGGCGATATGATAAAGATGGTAAAAACTCTTATAGAAAAAGGCTATGCTTATGAGGCTGACGGGGACGTGTATTTCAGAGTAAAAAAATTTCCGAAATACGGAATGCTTT
This sequence comes from Candidatus Gastranaerophilales bacterium, assembly GCA_944326535.1. Classification (GTDB taxonomy): domain Bacteria; phylum Cyanobacteriota; class Vampirovibrionia; order Gastranaerophilales; family Gastranaerophilaceae; genus Limenecus. The sequence continues at coordinate 15,304 of CALVEJ010000015.1, forward strand.
CAAAACAGCCGATAGATGATCTTGAAGCCGGAGCAAGAGTTGAAACTTCTTCCATAAAAGAAGATCCGCTTGATTTTGCATTGTGGAAAAAAGATGAAAAATTCGGATATAAAAGCCCCTGGGGCATAGGAAGACCGGGATGGCATATTGAATGCTCTGCAATGAGCAAAAAACATCTTGCAGACGAAATTGACATTCATGCCGGCGGTGCGGATTTGATTTTTCCTCACCATGAAAATGAAATTGCTCAATCGGAATGTGCAAACGGCTGCCGGTTTGTAAAATACTGGATGCATAACGGCTTTGTTACAATAAACAAAGAAAAAATGTCAAAGTCGCTGGGCAATTTTATTACAATAGACGGGCTTCTGGACAAATATGATGCAAATACAATCAGATTTTTTATTTTGACAAATCATTACAGAATGCCGGTTGAGTTTAATGATGAAGCACTTTCAGCTGCACATGCCGGCGTCCAAAGACTCAAAAATGCGGCAAACAATGTTCTTGCATGGGTTGGAAAAGAGGCTATAATTGAAAATATTGAATCGGAAGAAATAGATGCTTTTAAAGAAGCCATGGATGATGACATAAACACATCAAAGGCTCTTGCCGTATTGTTCGATGCCGCATCAAAGGCAAACAAGGCAAAAGATTCTTCTGACAGAGAAAATGCAATCAAATACATCTCGGTTTTGATTAAACTGGCAAGAGTTCTCGGTTTTGATTTTGAAAAAGTGGAACTTGATGAAAATCAATTGAAAGAAAAACTCGATGAAATTATAGATGAATTTGACTTTATTTCTGACAAGAATGCTCCTGCAAAAGAAATTATGGAAAAAATCATAGAAACCAGAAACAGTGCAAGAGCACAGAAAAACTGGGCTGTTGCGGATGCAATAAGGAATTCTCTGGATAAAATCAATATTGTATTGAAAGATACAAAAGACGGTACTGTTTTCGAATTAAAATGAGTTAACTTACGGAAAGTTGGCAAGTGTATGTTAAAAGTGGGTCTCACCGGCAATATTGCCTCAGGAAAATCAATTGTACAAAGTTATTTTGAAAAAAAGGGTATACCAGTTATTGATGCTGACTGGATATGCCACAGGCTGATGGACAGCAATGAAGAAGTCATTGAAAAAGTCTCGGAGCTGTTTAAGGGCAAGGATATTTTTCTGGATGACGGACGTCTCGGCCGCCACAAAATAGGGCTTATTGTTTTTTCAAATCCCGAAAAAATGGAGGCGCTTGAAAACATTTTGCATCCGCTTGCCGAAAAGAAAATTCTTGAGTTTTTTGAAGAACATCAAAACGAAGAAATAGTTGTTGCCTCTGTTCCTTTGTTGTTTGAAGCAAACATGCAAAATCTTTTTGACAGAACAATTCTCGTATGTGCTGACAAAAAAATCAGACTTCAGAGATTGATGAACAGAAACGGGTACAGCCTTGAACATGCTATTGAGAGAATAAACTCCCAAGTTTCACAGGAAGAAAAAAGGTACATGGCTGATTTTATCATTGAAAACAACAATGACCTCATAGAACTTGAAACACAGATAAACAAAACAATTGAAAGATTATGGACATGATAAAAAAAATCCACAAAATCCCTGACAAAGTTTTTTTTAATGCGGTATTTCTTATTGTAATACTATGGAATTTGAAATATTTCTTTTTGCCTTTGCAGGTGCCGTTCACAATGATTGCAAAAGATTTTATATGGCAAAATCAATTCTATTCTGCCGTTGAGGCAATAAAAAATGAATCTTCAAAAATAGAAGGATTTCAAGATGAGGGACAGATAAGTTTTGTCTCTGATATTGCACAAAACAGTGTTTTTGACCTGACGGATACAATAAAATCTTTTTACATTGCACAGTATGCAATAGTTCCTTCTATATTGAAAAATGATCTAGAACGCAAATATGCGATTGCGGATTTTGAAAAGAAAATTTCGGTGCCGGACGGTTTTTCGGTAGAGAGAAAAGTTAACAATAATATTTTTATATTAAAAAGGAATAATAAATGATAAGCGTTGCACTTGCTTTTGGGATTACTCTTTTGAGCGGATATTTTTCGGTTTCAATAATAGACAGAGAAATGGAACTGCGTTTCAGACTGCTTTTGTCTATTCCTATGGGTTTTGCCATAAGCTCTGTATTTTATTTTTTGTATCAGTGTTTAAATCTGTATAACTTTCAACAGTTTCAATGGTTTGAACTGATTGCGGTTTTGGTGCTTGCTCTTGTATATTTCAACCAGGAAAAACCGGAGTGGTCAAAACACAAATTTAAAAAACTAAGCAACTGGTTTTATGTAGTAAATATTTATGCACTTGCTATATTTTTAAAATATTTTATAAACAATCCCATGGGAAGCTGGGATGGTTTTCGAATTTGGAATATAAAAGCGGAATTTTTGTATCTGCAAAGTCCTTTGTGGAAAAATGTTTTTTCCCTTCCGCATTTTATGTCTCACTGTGATTATCCCATGTTTTTGCCTTCGTCAGTTGCAAGAATATGGCAGTATGCGGGACAACAGTGTTTTTGGGCAAATATGGTTATAGGACTTTTGTTTACGTTCGGGCTTGTTTATCTTTTGTATCAGGCGGTCTGTTATTTTAAAAGCGAAAAAACTGCTGCCGTAGTCTGTACGGTATTTATGATTTCCGATATATTTCTTGTAAACGGAGCTGCTCAATGCGCCGATATACCGCTTGCGATGTTCTTTTTGAGTGCGGTTGTCTGCCTTTTCTTTTATTTCAAGAACAAAAGATTTACCACTTTTCTTTTGAGTCTTACCTTTGCGGGTTTGAGCGCCTGGGTAAAAAATGAAGGTTTGATGTTTCTTGTTGTATATTCGATTGTTATGATGTGCTGGTTTGCAGCAAACAAAAGGATGAAAAAAACTGTTATTACCGCTATACTAACTGCAATTTTCGGTGCATGTATAGTTTTGTACAAAAAGTTTACGGGTGCTCCGAATGATCTGATATACGGATTTGTTGAAGTTAAATCATATATGTTTGCATTTGATTTTCATAGATATCTGGTTGTTTTGCAGACATTTTTGACTTTGATGTTCGGAAAGTTTGTGCTTTTCCTTTCACTTGCAATTCTTGCTATCAAGGGATTTAAGATTAAAGAAAAACTAAAAAAACCGTTTTTGCTGTCCTCTTCGATTTTTTGGCTGATGGTTGCAGGGTATATAGCTGTTTATATTCTTGCTCCGCATGATATAAACTGGCTGACCGAAAACTCGATGGAGAGAATAATCCTTCAAATCCTTCCTGTTTTTGTATTTCTTTTTTCAATCACTCTTAGAATCGGCAAGCCGGATAGTATAAACTAATTGCATACTTTTTGGGGTTATATGCTAAAATGAGATTGCAAAGAAAATATAGAAGGTAAATTTATGAAAAATATGAAAAATAAAATACTCACATCATTGATAGCCGCATTACTGCTTGCGGGCGGATTAGTCGCTTTTGCGAACAAACCGTTTTTGTCTGAAACAAAATTGAATACTACCGTGCCGAAAGCAGTTGATTTAAATCTGGCTGCTGCAGCTAAAACGGAAACAAATCCGGTCGTAAATGAAAACGGTTATATTGAAGTAAAACCGCTCGATGTGGTAGCAAACCCGTCACAGTATGTGGGCAAACAGGTGAAATTTAAAGCGGTTTTTGATAAATTTTCCACGCTGGGTCTTGATTACAAACCGGCTTTTCGTGATTCGCAAAAGTATATTTCTTATCTCATAAAAAGAGATGACGTGACAGACCACACTATTCCTCTTTCTGAGATGAAAATTTTTATCACACGCACATATGCCGAAAAATTTATTGATCTTGATTCCGGTGATGTGATAGAGATTTACGGCAAGGTATTTTCGGATGCATTGACCGACGCATGGGTTGATACAGACAAGCTCGTGATTGTTTCAAAGAAAAATAAAGATAAAAAAGCGTAAGAATTGAAAAAAACAAAACAAAATATATAATATTATCAGTTAGGTCAAATTTGTAGAAAAGTTGCGGAGTTACCGTTTTATGGCAGAAAATAAAAACGAAAAGAAAAAGAATTATTTAACAATACACGGGCATTTTTACCAGCCGCCGAGAGAAAACCCCTGGCTGGAAGCAATTGAGCTGCAAGATAGTGCGCTGCCTTTTCATGATTGGAATGAAAGGGTAAATCTTGAGTGTTACAATCCGAACTCCGCATCGAGAATTGTGGATGCAAACAACAAAGTTCTTGATATAGTCAACAACTATTCGTTGATGAGCTACAATTTCGGACCGACTCTTTTGTCCTGGATGGAAAAACATGCCCCGAAAACCTATGAAAGAGTAATAAAAGCGGATATTGTGAGCCGTGTAAAATTTTCCGGACACGGAAATGCTATAGCACAGGTTTACAACCATATGATTATGCCGCTGGCAAACAGGCATGATAAAGAAACTCAGGTTAGATGGGGTATCAGAGATTTTGAATACAGGTTTGGAAGAATGCCGGAGGGTATGTGGCTTGCAGAAACTGCTGTGGATGACGAAACCCTTGAGGTTCTTGCTGACAACGGTATAAAATTTACTATACTTTCACCTTATCAGGCGCAAAGCTACAGAAAACTCGGTGACAAAGAATGGACCGATGCGGGCTGGGGAAATATTGACCCCGCAAAACCATACAGATATTTTATAAAATCAAATCCGAAAAAATTTATTGATCTGTTCTTCTATGACGGTGCAATTTCAAAATCCGTTGCGTTTGACAATATTCTCCAAGACGGCAACAAATTTGTAAACAGACTCAAAGACGGATTGTCCGATGCAAGAGGATATTCACAGCTTGTGAACATCGGCACCGACGGTGAAAGCTACGGACACCATACAAAATTCGGCGATATGGCTCTTGCTTATGTTTTGAGGGTGAAAGCCAAAGATGCGGGATTTACTATTACAAATTATGCTGAATATCTCGACAGATACGGCGTAAAAGATGAAGTTGACATAAAACAGGCATCTTCATGGAGCTGTTTCCATGGTGTCGGCAGATGGAAAGAAGACTGCGGATGCTCTACAGGCGGACAGCCCAGCTGGAACCAGAAATGGAGAAAACCGCTGAGAGATGCATTTGATTATCTAAGAGACAAACTCGCCGTGTTGTACGAAAAACAAGGCAAGAAATTTTTCACAAAAAATCCATGGGATGTTCGTAATGAATACATAAATGTTATTTTGGACAGAAGCGAACTTTCTATCAAAAATTTCTTCAGAAATAATCTTAAACCTGAATGCAATGATCAGGATAAAGTCGCCGCAATGAAACTTTTGGAAATTCAAAGACAGGCAATGCTTATGTATACAAGCTGCGGATGGTTTTTTGCCGATATTTCCGGAATTGAAACAACACAGATTATGAAATATGCTGCCCGTGCAATGCAGCTTGCGGCAAGTTTCAGTGATGAAGATTACGAAACAGAGTTTGTAAATATCCTTTCAAATGCACACAGCAATATAAAAGAATTCGGCACTGGTGCCGATATTTACAAAAAATTCGTAAAACCCTCAGTTGTTACAATAAAACAAATTGCGAGCCTCTGGGCAATCGTGTCTCTGTATGAAGATGTGGAAGATGAAACAACATTGTACTGCTACGACATAAAACGCTTGAATTACAAAACTGTTTCAAAGGGTAAAAACGGTCTGTATATTGGTCGTGTGGCAATCAAATCTCAAATCACTCTTGAAAAATATGATCTGATTTTTGCTCTTCTGAAATATTCGGGCGGTGATTTCCATTGTGCAATAAAAGAATATTCTACGGCAGAAGAATTTAATGAAATCCAAAAAAATCTTACTTCCACTTTTGTAAATTATCCTCTGACAGAGATAATAAGAAGTCTGGATAAAAACTTTGGAACAGAATATTACACGCTCAAGGATATCTTTATTGAAGAAAGAAGAAAAATCCTTAATGTAATGATTCAGGGCAAGACAAACAAATTCTCCGGTCTGTACAAAGATATTTACGAAGACGGAAAAGCATCTATTTTCCACTTCAAAAATCTCGGTTTAACTCCGCCGGACGAATTCAAAATTGCGGCAAGATACGTACTGGGTATTGAGTTTAGCAAACAGTTTGAAAACGCTGACAAAATCATTAATGAACATGATTTGCAAGAAGCGATTGATATTAACAATGAAGCAAAAATGCTTGATGTTACTCTGGATAAAAAACTGGCAAACAAAATCTTTACCGAAAAAGTTACGGATGCTATGTATGCACTTGCAAAAAATCCTGAAATACACAGAATTGAAACCGTGCTCAATTTGTTCAAATATGTTGACCTGCTTGAACTTCGTATTGATACATCAGAAGCGCAGAACACGTATTTTAACAAAATACATGAAATTCTTGAAGAAGTCGTTTCAAATATTGATGAACTCAAAGACGAGTATGACAGAAAATTTGTGCTTCTTCTGCTTGAACTCGGCAACAAATTGAATATTAACACTGACTTTTACAAACAAACCTTTGATAAAGTTATGTCACCATTGTATTCACAAACAAAGAAATAGCCTTGTGTTTTCTTTGCTAAGTGGTACAATTGAGGTAGGTTAATAGACAAATTAGGCGTATTATTTAATGGGCAGGATTGTAATAGACAGAGATGTGTGTAAGGGATGTTATCTCTGTGTAAATGCATGTCCCAAAGGATTGTTGAAAAAAAGTGAAGAAGCAAATGTGAACGGATATTTTCCGGCAGAATTTGCTGATGAAAAACATGAGTGCATAGGTTGTGCAATGTGTGCACTAAACTGTCCCGATGTCGCAATTAGAGAGGTTTACAGATAGTGGCAAAAGAACTTGTAAAAGGAAATGAAGCAATCGCAAAAGCCGCTATCAAAGCAGGCTGTCAGTGTTACTTCGGTTATCCGATTACACCCCAGAGTGAAATCGGAGAATACATGGGAGCACATTTGCCGGATATGGGCAGAGTGTTTATCACAGCAGAAAGTGAACTTGCTTCAATAAATATGGTTATAGGTGCCGGTACTACGGGTACAAAAGCAATGACATCTTCATCATCATGCGGTATTGCCCTTATGCAGGAAGCTTTTTCTGCAATGTGCTGTGCGGAGGTTCCGGGTGTCATTGTCAGTGTAATGAGAGGCGGACCGGGTCTCGGAAATATTGCTCCTGCACAGGCGGACTATTTTCAGGCGCTTAAAGGCGGAGGAAACGGAGATTATCATTTGATTGTTCTTTCTCCTTCCACTGTTCAAGAAGCAATTGACCTTACATACAGAGCTTTCCATCTTGCTTTGAAATACAGAAATCCTGTTATGCTTCTTGCTGACGGAATGCTTGGACAAATGATGGAACCCGCTGAGTTTGGAGAGTATCCATACAAAGATCCAGATGTAACCGAATGGGCTCTGAACGGGGCAAACAACCGTAAACCGAGAAATATAGTTTCGCTTCATATGCCTGAAGGCGAAATGGAAATCCTCACAAACAAACTGTTCGAAAAATATGAACGTGTTGCAAAAGAAGAAACAACTTATGAAAGCTATATGACAGCGGATGCAAAACTTGTCCTGACTGCTTTTGGTACAGTCGGCAGGATTGCAAAATCTGCGGTTCAAAAAGCAAGAAAAGAAGGAATGAAAGTCGGTTTGTTCAGACCTATTACTCTTTTTCCGTTCCCTGAAAAACAACTTAACGAAGTTGCTCAAAATGCGGAAATGATTTTGGATTTGGAATTGAACAAAGGACAAATGCTTTTGGATGTTCGTTCCGCAGTATTCGGCGCATGCCCTGTTGAATTTTTCGGAAGAACAGCAGGCGGTCTTCTTACGCCGGATATGATGTTTGAAAAAATCCAAGAGCTGTACAAAAAACTTGAACACAAAACGGAAGCAGGGGTCAGATAGATATGGAAACACTGGTTTATAAAAGACCCGAATCACTATTGAAAGACGGACATTTTACTTTCTGCCCGGGCTGCGGACATGGTGTTGTTCTGAGAATTGTTGCAGAACTTTTGGATGAATACAATCTTCAAAAAGATACTATAGCAATTTCTTCCGTAGGCTGTTCAATATTTTTGGAAAAATTCTTTAACCTTGATGTTGCGGGAGCTTCTCACGGACGTTCCCCATGTGTTGCAACAGGGATAAAAAGATGCAAACCCGACAAATTTGTTTTGACCTATCAGGGTGACGGCGATGCTGCAACAATAGGTTTCAATGAGACTATCCATACTGCCTGCCGTGGTGAGCATATTACAACTATAATGATTAACAATACAAACTTCGGCATGACAGGCGGTCAAGCCAGTGCAACAACACTTGTCGGACAGGTTACCACTACCACTCCGCACGGCAGAAAGGCTGAATTGACAGGTTATCCTCTGCATGCAGCGGAAATAGTCGCAAAATGCGACGGAACAGCTTATAGTGCAAGAGTTGCAATTACTTCTTCAAAATGCATAAGGCAGGCAAAAGAAGCAATAAGAAAAGCTTTTGAAACTCAAATAAAAGGACTCGGGTTCGGTTTTGTTGAGGTTTTGGCTACTTGCCCGACAAACTGGCATATGACACCTGTTGAGGCAGTAAAACATATAGAAAATATTACTGAAACGGTTCATCCTTTGGGCGTTTTCAAGGACATTACCGCTAAGGAGAAACAATAAAATATGAATATGAAAGATATTAGTGTAATAATTTCGGGTTTTGGCGGTCAAGGCGCTCTGTTTGCCGGTATTCTTCTCTGTCATGCTGCTGTCCTCGAGGGTAAACATACAACATGGTTTCCTTCTTACGGAGCGGAAATGAGAGGCGGGGCGGTAAACTGCTGTGTAAACATTTCAGAGGGTGATGTTCCTTCTCCTATTGTGGACAAGGCGGATGCTGTTATTGCCTTGAATGATGCTTCTCAAACAAAATTTGAAAGCAGGGTCAAAACAGGCGGTTTTATGATTATAAACTCCTCTCTGGTGCACATTCCGACAACAAGGACTGATATAAATTACATAAAAATACCGTTTAATGATCTTGCACAAAAACTTACGCAGCCTGCATTTGTAAATGTAATGGCACTGGGTGCGTTTATTGAAAAAACAGGTATTTTAAAAATAGAATCCATAATCGAAGTGATGAAGGATATGTCAAAAAAGGTCTCTGCGAAAAAAGCAACGCTACTTCCCAATAACATTGAATGTGTAAAATTTGGTGCTAATATTATAAAAAATCAATTGATTACAGTTTGAAGTTATGAAAGAAACAATAGAATTTATTCAAAAGAAAATCAGAGATTTTAAGCCGGAATTGGGGATTATACTGGGTTCCGGTCTTGGAGATTTTGCCGATAATATTGACGGCGTGAGAATAAAATATCAAGATATTCCCGGTTTTGAAACTTCTACGGTTGCAGGACACAAAGGTCAGCTTGTATTTGGTGAAGTACTGGGAAAAAAAGCTGTTATTATGCAGGGAAGATACCATTTTTATGAAGGGTATCACATCAGCCGTATTGTTTATCCGATAAAAGTAATGAAAAAACTCGGAGTAAAAACTCTGATTATTACAAATGCTGCGGGTAGTGTAAATAAATCCTACAAAGCGGGGGATTTGATGGTTATATCTGATCATATTAACCTGATGGGTGTAAATCCGCTTGTGGGTGAAAATGATGCGACACTCGGCGACAGATTTCCCGATATGAGCGAGGTATACAGTCATGCTCTTGTTGATTTTGTACAGAAAAAAGGCAAAGAGCTTGGTATAACAGTAAGAAAAGGTGTCTATGCCGCTATGAGCGGTCCGAGCTATGAAACCCCCGCCGAAATAAATATGCTGCGCATAATGGGCGCAGATGCCGTCGGTATGTCTACGGTACCGGAGGCGCTGGTTGCAAATTACTGCTCAATGAGGGTGCTTGGTATCAGTTGTATAACGAATTCCGCTGCCGGTGTTCATCCTTCAAGACTGTCTCATGCAGAGGTTGTAGAAACTGCGGCAAAGACCAAAGATTCATTTATGAAACTTTTGATGGCGGTTATTGAAGAGATTTAAAATTATAAACAGCAGATTCTTTGCTTTGCTCAAAATAACGAAAAAGTTTTTGGGATAGAAACTCAACCTACAATCTTAATCTTTCACTTTTCCATCTGCATGGAAGGTGGAGAATTATTATTTGTTATTCTGAGGGGTTATTCTTTTTTTTATCCATTTTAGACCAACACCGATATAAGTAGAAATAAACATTGTCAGAACAAAATACAAATATGTCGTCTGAACAGGGTTGTAAATCCAGTAAATATCGTGTTTTGCTCTTTCTGAAATGGGAATTCCGTTAAAATAAAAGAAAATCGCAGTAATAATATACATAACAAGCAGGTGATTTGCCATGATATGATAAGTATTTTCTCCCATCAGTCTTACAAATTTGGAATTTTTTAAATATGGATATGTAATTTTTAAAACCCACAGTGAAGCCCATATGCCGGTGACAGCAGTGATAACGGGAACTATCAGCTGCTGGTCAAATCTTGCCCATACAAGAACATAGCTCAAGCCAATACCATGCTCAGGGTCAAAATCTCTGTTGAAAAGCCACATTACAGACTGAATTACAATAATAGACCAGAACCACTTATACGTAAAAATATCAATTTTGTCTTCAACAAAATTTCTGTAATAATATCCGAGATACACAAAAAACAGTGAAAACATTGTCCTGACAACAACAAGAGTGAATGCATCAAGGTGAATAATTTTTGACAAAGGTATAGCAGCTACACCCAGCAGAGCAAAAAATATCAGATGAACAACACTGTTTTTAGATATATTTCTCAAAACTCTAAAAATGAAAAGGAAAACAATCATCGTCATGAAAAGCTGTGTAACAAACCACAACGGACAGGACAGATCAAACTGATGACCGTTTAAAAAAGGAGTGATAAAAAAGTTTTTTAAACTAACCGGCATGCCCCAAAATTTGCCTGTTAGTTTTGCTATCAAAAGAGTTACGCAAAGATAAAAAATATTGTACAAAAAATAAGGAAGCAAAAGGCTTTTTGTCCTTCTTTGCACAAATGTTACAACATCATCAAGATATTTTTCTTTAAAAAGATAACCTGATATAAAGAAAAACAAAGCCAGCTGAAAAGAATACGGTGTAAACATCCCGAACAAAGAAAACTCCAGATGTCCTGAAACAACAAGCAATATAGCAAGTGCTTTCAAAATATTAACTTTGTTTGAAAATTCTTTTTTTTCTTCTGTCTGCATGATGTCAATTTTGTCTTAAAAGTTCAATGAATGCAATAGCCTGCTTATCTCATTCAAACCTTTTTCCAGTTGTTCTTTATCTTTGCAAAATCCTATCCTGAAGCACTTTTCCATCTCAAAACAAAATCCGGGAGTCAAAAACACACCGTTTTCCTTGGCTAACCTGTCGCACAATTCTTTTGAACTTATATCTGTATCATAAAAAATCAATGCAGTCGTACCAGCCAGTGGTTTTTTATAGTGAACGTATTTTTCTGTTTTTACCCACTCATCCAGTATTTTGAGATTTTCACGAATAGTTTTTTTGTTTCTTTCAATAATTTTTTGTGCATTTTCAAGTGCCAGAGCGGCAAACGTTTCATCATTAATTGAACATGAAATCATATTGTATTCTCTGTGGGAAACAGCTTCTTTAAGAAAATGTTTGTCTTTTGATGCAGCCCAGCCGAGTCTCAAACCTGCAAGAGAAAATGTTTTTGACATTCCTGATGTGCTGATTCCCTTTTCATACAAATCCGCAATTGAAGGAATATAAACATCTTCCTGATTCAACCCCCTGTATACCTCATCACAGAGAATATATGAATCGAATTTTTCTGCAATTTCAACTATTTTGTTCAGAAAAATTTCGTCCATAAGAGATCCTGTCGGATTGTTCGGATTGTTCAGGCATATAAGTTTTGTGTTGTCTGTCATTAATGACTTCAATTCATCAAGATCGGGAAGAAAATTGTTTTCCGGTTTGAGATGCAAATATTGAACATCCGCACCAAATGAAGCAGGAATAGAATACAGCTGCTGATATGTAGGCAAAACAGAAATGACTCTGTCTGACGGTTCAATAAGTGAGTAAAAAACAAGGTGGTTTGCTCCTGCCGTACCTATAGTGGTAACAATTTCTTCCGGTGTAATAGTTTTGTAGAGCCTTGAAATTCCTTTTTTAAACTCCGGATTTCCCTGTACAAAGCCATAACTCTGTATGTTTTCACATAATCCGCTCAAAAATTTTTGTTTGCCGGTTTTGCATATTTCAAAAAGCTTATCAATGGAGAGAGTATTCACTGTGGTATTGCCGAGATCGTATTTGCAATACTTTTCGTACTCATTCATCCATTCTTCTACTTTGAAGGTTTGTATTTTCATAGCGATATTATTACAGAAAAACAAAAATGAAAAAATATCCGAAAATTTTACAATCTCCGGATATTTTTTGGAATATGTTTTATTTTTGGCTGATTATTACATCATTCCCATTCCGCCGCCCATAGGAGGCATTGCCGGAGCTTCCGGTTTTGGAATTTCAACAACTGCAGCTTCTGTAGTCAAAAGCATAGAAGCTACTGAAACAGCATTTTCAAGTACTGAACGTGTAACTTTTGCCGGATCTACAATTCCTGCTTCAAACATATCTACGTATGTATTTGTCAAAGCATCAAAACCTTCTGTTTCAGGAAGTTTCTTAACTTCTTCAACCACAACGTCGCCCTTTTCACCTGCATTGTCAGCAATTTGTTTCAAAGGAATGTGTAATGCATCGAGAAGAATTCTGTATCCTACTTTTTCGTCGTCGCTGCCAAATTTTGTATTATCAAGCAATTTTGACATTTCCTGCATTACTCTGATCAGAGCAACACCGCCGCCGGGAACAATACCTTCTTCTTTTGCAGCTCTTGTAGCGTTCAGAGCATCTTCAATTCTGAGTTTTCTTTCTTTCAACTCAACTTCCGAAGCTGCACCAACTTCGATTACGGCAACGCCGCCTGCAAGTTTTGCAAGTCTTTCTTGAAGTTTTTCTTTGTCGTAAGAAGAATCGGATGCTTCTATCTGACGTTTGATAAGAGCTACTCTTTCTGCTACTTTTGCTTTTGTTTCGTCGCCGACAACGATTGTTGTGTTGTCTTTTGTAACTGTAACACGTTTTGCTTTACCAAGCATTTGAACGGTAATGTTTTCGAGTTTGATACCGAGTTCTTCAGTAAACATCTGACCGCCTGTCAAAATAGCGATATCTTCGAGCATTGCTTTTCTTCTGTCGCCAAATCCGGGAGCTTTTACAGCTACTGCTCTCAATACTTTTCTCATTGTGTTTACAACCAGTGTAGCAAGAGCTTCGCCTTCAACATCTTCCGCAACGAGAAGAAGTGAACGTCCGTCACGTGCAACCTGTTCCAAAATAGGAACAAGATCAGAAATAAGATTGATTTTTTTGTTTACACAAAGAACATAAGCGTCTTCCAAAACAGCTTCCATTCTTTCTGCATCTGTAACAAAGTAAGGTGAAATATATCCTTTGTCAAACTGCATACCTTCAACAACTTTGAGGTTTGTACCGAAAGATTTAGATTCTTCTACAGTAATAACACCCTCAGTACCTACTTTTTCCATTGCTTCTGCAATCAAATCACCGATTGTATTGTTGTTGCCCGCAGAAATTGCAGCTACCTGAGCAAGGCTTTCTTTTGAATCAACAGGTCTTGCCATAGCTTTGATTTTTTCAACAGCAGTTTCAACACCTTTGTCCATACCTCTTTTCATGCTGATTGGGTTTGCACCTGCAGTGAGGTTTCTCAAACCTTCACGCACAATAGCCTGAGCCAGAACAGAAGCAGTTGTTGTACCGTCGCCTGCTACATCGTTTGTTTTTGAAGAAACTTCTTTGAGAAGCTGTGCGCCTGCATTTTCCAGACCGTCTTCAAGTTCAATTTCTTTTGCAATAGTTACACCATCGTTAACGATTTGAGGTGCACCGAATTTTTTTTCAAGAATAACGTTACGGCCTTTTGGTCCGAGTGTTACTTTTACTGCATCGGCTACTGCATCTATACCTTTGAGCAAGCTTTTTCTTGCTTCTTCGTTAAATACAATTTTCTTTGCCATTTTTATTTTCTCCTTAATGAAATTTGTTTTTTATCCGGTTCCACTCTGCGGGCTTCGAATTCTCGAACCCCTGCGAGTTTCACACACCTTATTCTTCCGCCTGTGCAATCAAAGATTGCTTCATTTCAGAAACTCCGTTTCTTTCATAACGGCGGTTTGGAACGGTTCCGCTCTTCGGGCTTCGAATTCTCGAACCCCTGCGAGTTTCACACACCTTATTCTAATACGCCGAGAACTTCGTCAGCTGTCAAAATTTTGAATGTATCTTCACCAATTTTTACGTCGCTGCCTGCATATTTTGCAAACAAAACAACTTCACCCACTTTTATTTCCATCTCAGCCTTTTTACCGTCTTCAAGAGTTTTTCCGGGTCCTACAGCAACTACTTCACCTTTTTGAGGTTTTTCTTTTGCAGAATCAGGAATAAAAATACCGCCTTCTGTTTTTTCGGTATCTTCAATAAGTTTTACTACCAATTTGTCACCTAAAGGTCTGATTGACATAATGTCCTCCTTTTTTAATATTCCTCTGTTTTTATATATTTTTCTAACTTACCATACTTTTATACCATTTTAATTTAAAATATTTTTAAAAATTAATGAAAAATTAATATTTGTTTTATGCTGTCATTCTGAAGCATTAGAAAAAGATAGAGCAGTATTCGGAATCTTACCGGATTGATGTTCTGACTAACTGTATGCAAGATTCTAAGCCCGGTCGATACTCTACTTTCTTGGAGTGACAATTTATTATTGTTTTTTATAAATTTATTCACCCAAAAATAGTTACTATAGTATAATTAATTCTATGGGACGGAATTATAAGAATTACAAAAGCGACAAAGAAAAGTTCAAAGAGTTTGATAACAAACTTATTTTCTGGCAAATAATTTGTATAATTATAAGTTTTATAATTATTGCCTACTTGTTTTTGATTATGGTTGTTGATGTAAAAAACTACCGTGGTCAGGCAAAACGTCAAAGAAGCGCAAAAAGTTTTGTTATGAGAGGTGCAATTCTTGACAGAAACGGAATAAAACTCGCTTCTGACAAAACATCTTTTGATGTTTATGCTCACAAAGAATACTTTGACCATACTCCAAATGAACTTGCCGCTATTCTTGCACCTATTTTGGGTTTGAATAAAAATCAGCTGGCAAAAGAACTGGCAAAAGATGAAAAAATTATAGTTCTGAAAAAAGACGTTTCACGCACAACAGCACAAACCATCAGAAAACTGGGGCTTCGTGAAATAAGCCTCGGGAAAAAAAATGAACGTGTATACCCGCAGGGTACAATGGCCGCCCATATTCTCGGATATTATAATCCGGATGCTGATGTGGCTGCAGGAGTCGAGCTTACCGCCAAAGATAAACTAGAAGAAGTGGAACAGGATGTAAACTTTGAAAAAACTCCTGACGGTGACATTATTTATGAGGTAAATACAGATCCCGCCGCTACAGCTACACCTTTGAGAGGAAAGTCTATTACCCTTACAATAGATTCTGCCATTCAGCATGTCTGTGAAGTTGAATTAAACAAAGTTGTCAAAGAAAAAGGAGCTCTAAGGGGTACTGTTATTGTTATGAACCCCAAAAACGGCGAAATTCTCGGTTATGCAATTTATCCTTCATACAATCCGAATAACTATAAAAAAGCTACTTTAACCCAGCTCACAAATTGGACATTAACAGACGTATTTGAGCCCGGTTCTACTTTCAAGGTTTTGACAATATCTTCTGCTATAGAAAACGGAAGACTTAATGAATATTCAAAAATATTGGATACCGGAAAACTTGAAATTGATAAATGGACTATTAAAAACTACGACTACAACGTAAAACCACATCCGGGAAATATTGATTTATATTATCTCTTTGAACATTCAAGCAATGTCGGAAGTGCAAAGGCTGCTTTGATGATGACAAAGCAGGAACACTACAATATGCTCAAAAAATTTGGTATTGGTGAAAAAACCGGTATTGACCTTCCGGGTGAATCAAGAGGTATTATTCCGCCTGTAAGTGACTGGCACAAATCAACACATGCTTCTATAGGTTACGGATACAGTATTTCAGTTACGGCAATACAAATGGCATCTGCAATATCTGCTATAGCAAACAACGGGGTCAGAGTTACTCCTCATGTTATAAAATACTCTCCGGAAGAAGAAGCGGAAAAAATAAAACATATTCAAACAGTCAGCCCCCAAACCGCTCATACAGTAGCAAAACTTCTTGCGGGAAGTATAGGACGTTCAAAATCTCCGGTAAATCTTGAAGATTATAATGTAGCGGCAAAAACAGGTACAGCAAGAAAATCTTCATACGGAACAAAAGGATATACAAACAAACTTGTTACTTCAATAATAGGATTTTTACCTGCAAGTAATCCTCAGGTAGAAATTTATGTAGTAATTGATTCTCCGTCAAAAGGTGCTCTGTGGGGAAGCACTGTTGCCGCTCCCGTATTCAGAGAAGTTGCTTTGCAGACAGCCAGAATATTAAATATTCCTCCTGACAAAGTTTCACCAAAGAAAAAAATGTAATAAAGGAATAAAATATGAAACTCAAAGAACTTGTTAAAAATGTAAAATCAAAAAAAATTGTAAACGAAAAAGATATTGATATTACCGGTATATCCTACAATTCTAAAACAGTAAAAAAAGGAGATATTTTTGTTTGTCTGAAAGGCGAACACTCGGACGGACATGATTATGCACAAACGGCTGTAGAAAACGGTGCGGCAGCTTTGTATTGCGAAAAAGAACTTCCTCTTGATATTCCGCAGGTTATAGTAGAGTCAACACGTCATGAAATTGCCGATATTGCTGCAGAGTTTTACGGTTATCCGTCAAAAAAATTAAATCTCATAGGTGTAACCGGAACAAACGGAAAAACAACAGTCACTCACCTTATACAAAGAATTGTTGAAGATGCAAATCACAAATGTGCTCTTATTGGTACTTTGGGATATAAACTGTCAGGAAAAGACTCTTACCACGATGCAAAGCACACTACTCCACAGGCGCCTGAGCTTCAAAAAACTCTTGAAATGATTTGTGAACAAAATATTGATTATGTAGCTATGGAAGTTAGTTCGCACGCACTTGAACAAAATCGTGTCGGCGGATGTGATTTTAACGGAGCTGTATTTACTAACCTTACACAGGATCATCTTGATTATCACATTACAATGAAAAATTATTTTGAAGCAAAAGCAATTTTGTTCAGAGGACTAAAACCCGGCGCTTTTGCAGTAATAAACAATGATGATGAATATGCCGAAAACTTCAAATCTGTTGTTTCGGAAGGTGTAAAAATTTATACTTACGGCATAAAACAGCAGGCTGATATAATGGCTTGCGATATTGATTTTTCAATACACGGAGCAAAATTCAACTGCAAAATAAACGGCAGAGAAAAACCGGTAAATCTCCAAATGAACGGTATGTTCAGCGTATACAATGCACTTGCTGCACTGGCTGCCGGAATTGCAATGGGTTTTGATGAAAATGTTTGCATAAAAGCACTTGAAGAAACAAAAAGCGTCGACGGCAGATTTGAAATTGTAAACAAAAAACCTCTTGTGATTGTGGATTATGCTCATACACCGGACGGACTGGAAAACGTGTTAAAGGCTGCAAGAGAACTTACACCAAAAGAAAGCAATTTGATTTGTATGTTCGGATGCGGCGGGGATAGAGATGCTACAAAACGTCCTAAAATGGGAAAAATTGCCGATGAAAATGCGGATATTGTTGTTGTTACTTCCGACAATCCAAGAAGCGAGGATCCGCAGCTTATTATATCCGATATTTTAGCGGGTATAAAATCAGTTAATACGCAAAAAGTTTTTGTTGAACCTGACAGAAGAACAGCAATTTCTATGTTGAAAAATATTGCAAAAGAAAATGATGTTGTTGTTTTGGCAGGCAAAGGACACGAAGATTATCAAATTTTGAAAGACAAAACAATACATTTTGATGACAGAGAAGAAGCAAGAAAAGTTTTTTCTTAAATTTAACTTTTTATTTAATTATGTTTGAGAAAACTTTGCTCACATTTCTTGTCTCAATTTTTTGGAATGACACATTAACAACATCAGGTTAGACAATAATTCGATTTTGTATGTTATATAGTGGGTCTGACGTAAATCATTCACCATAAACATTAACTGTAACTTTTCTCCAAAAGATGAAAACCATTCTCTCGTTTACATCAATGTAACTAATCTTTTTGATGTCTGCATTTTTTGCCGCAGTATCAATCCCAGCATCGCCAACTTCTACCAGAAACAGAATGTTTGTCGAATGAGATGTTCCTTTTTTTAATGCGGAAAGATCCTTTACCTCATTGCCCGTTGCCGTAACGGGATATGTTGAGTTGGTGTAAAAAAGACCAAAGGCATCTGCCGTCGTCTGGCTGAAAAGTACAAACATAAATGACAGCATTGTAAAGATAAACAGTTTTTTCATTTTCTTATTCTCCATAAACAATTGTTTTTGTTTCTTTAACATAAATTGGTATAAAAAACAGAGGAATATATACTTTACCAACTTTTGAATCAACATAATGAATTTTTTTGATGTTTCCGTTCTTTGCGGCGGTATCAATTCCCGCATCACCAAGCTCAATCAGGCTAAAGATATTGTGCATGGAAGCTTCACCCTTTTTGAGTTTTGAAATATCTATGTTTGAAGATGTATTATCATTTCTACTTGCGGAGCTTTGAGGGAATGTTGTGTTTGAATATATTATCCCCATGTCCGAGTAGCAGGATGAATTGTATGTTTCTGCGTTTGCGGATAATATAAATAAACTAAAAAGACAAAGACACATAATAATTTTTTTCAATTTATTATTCCTTTATATTCATATATGTGAACTATATTACAAATAAATTAAGCTAGTATCAAGAGATATTCATACATGTGAAATTCTTTTTTACAAAATTATGACAAATAAAGATTTTAACAAAATCATATGCAATAGAATATCTGAATTGAGAAAGAAGCAAGGTCTAAAAATAGAACAACTAGCTTATCAAAGTGGTATTTCAAAGGGCGGATTGAGCGAAATTGAAAGATGTATGAAAGAGCCAAGAATTCTTACTATTTTTAAATTGTGTTGTGGTCTTGGTATTACAACAAAAGAGTTTTTTGATTTTAAAGAAATAGATAATTTTTCAAATAACATGTAAAGAGAGTAGAGAGTAGGTTGGGCATACTTGCCCAACAGATTCTTCGGTCATTTCGTTCCCTCAGAATGACGTGTTTACATTCGTCATCCTGAGGGTGAAAACCCGAAGGATCTTCTGCTTTTTAGATTCTTCGGTCACTGCGTTCCCTCAGAATGACGTATTTACGGTTGCCATCCAAGTCTGACGAATAATATATTGAACAGTATGTT
>CALVEJ010000016.1 GCA_944326535.1 Candidatus Gastranaerophilales bacterium
CAGATTTTCAAAAAAAGATATACGATGAACTATTAAATGTAAGATTTGGCAAAACAATTTCATACAAAGAGCTTGCAGCCAAAGCAGGAAAACCCGGTGCCAGCCGTGCTGTCGGAACAGCTATGGCAAACAACCCTATTCCGTTAATAATACCCTGCCATAGGGTTGTAAAATCCGACGGGACTATCGGAAATTACAGTCTGGGTGGAAAAGATGCCAAAAAGTATCTTCTGGACTTTGAAAAGTCTCACTGCTAACAATTCTTGGGATACAACAGCAAAACAGAAATAAACAGATTTATAAATATAAATCTGTTTATCAAACGTCAAACAAAAAATCGTCTATTCTTCTTCTTTTAAAGCTTCTTTAACTCTTTCTCTGACTGATTTTCTTTTTCTAATCAGTTTCGGTTCCGGTTTAACCTCTTCTTGAGAGTTTTCACTTTCCACAAGTTCAATTTCTTGTCCGAGGCTTTTGGAATCAGTCAAAAAGCTGGACAAAACACAATTCAACAGTGTTCTTTGACCAAGATCAAAATTTCCGCTGAAGGTAATTTTTGCATCATCTGAAGCAAGTGTATTTAAGAACCTTGCAAATTCTTTAACAATATTTCCGAGATCAGCAGGATTTTTCACCTTTGCAGCAGCTTCAGTAACTTTTTTTATTGATATATCAAAACGGCATGATTCGGCTCTTGCCGCAAGTTTTTCTTCCCTCTTATTTTTAAGTCTATCTTTAAGTGACAATTTAAACTCTCCTTATGAATTTACAAATTAATACTCTCTCTGGTACTGTAATTTTTGTTTAATTTCTGTGTTATCAAATAGTCCGACAGTTTTGAAGCAAATTCCATATAATTTTGTGCAATATTTGCCTCAGGGTTAATTTCATTTACCGGAACCCCTTTGTTGATTGCAGACATCATAGTAAGGTAATTGTTCGGTATTTTCCAGTATACTTTTTGTTTAACAACTTCTTCAATATCAGTTGCCTTTATATCTTCATTTTCAATATATCTGTTTAGAACAAGTTTGATTTTGTCTTTTTCATAACCGAGTTTTTCAAACAATTCCATACATCTTTGCATGCTTCTGATTGCAGGAAGATTAACAATTGCAATCAAAAGTATTAAATCAGACATATCAAGCGCTGTAATCGTTTTTGAGTCAATATTTGTACCGATATCAATAACAATATACGAAAATGTTTTTTTCAGCGCCGACAAAATGTTTTTTATCTGTTCAGCCGTTATTTCCTTGGATTTATCTATATTCAAAGGATCAGCAATAACATACAAACTTGTATTTTTATACTTTGACATTGTGTTTAAAAGTTCCGACTCATCAAGACTGTGTATGTTGTCAGCAATATAATCCATTGCAAAAGGAGGCGTCATATCCAAAAATGTAGCAACATCACCCAGTTGAAGATTTAAATCAATCAATGCCACTTTTTCTTTGGTAAGCTGTGCCAGTTCCACAGCAAGATTGACAGCTATAGAGGTTTTGCCTATCCCGCCTTTGTTTGAAAAAGTAGAAATTATCTTGCATGACTCTTTTGTATCAGTATTTTGCAAGTCGGCTTTCAAAGCCTCTATAACATCAAAAAATTCTGTTTTGATAACTGGTTTTGTAACAAATTCTTTTGCACCCGCTCTCATTGCCTTAATGATTACGTCAGTAGAAGCCCTGTTTGAAAGAGCAACAAGTACAATATCTTTTCTTCTCTCTTTTATGGACTTAATGAGATTCAGAGATTTTTCCGGATAATCTGAGATATCTATAAAAACAACACCCTGCGGCATATTAAATATATATTCCGCAGCAAACTCCGTATCAAAAAATTCTGCTTCCGGCGCCGGCTGTCCAATCTCTGACAAGTAGTTTTTTAAAATGTCTCTTGAGTTTTCATCTCTGTCGACAATGACATACTTTAAATTCTCACCCATAAAACATCCTGATTCCAAATTGTATCCATTATAAATTATACAGTAAAAAACACAAAACTGGAAATAATGTTTTTACAGGATGAACAACAACAAAATCTAATCTAGTGTCGCAGTTGCCGCCGGCTGTCTTGTAATCAGACACTACGGAAAACTCATCGTTTTCCTTCGTAGCGGCACTGGGGGCTTCGCCCACGGCGTGCCGGTCTGATTCCGCTCAACGCAGCCGACACCTGCTCACCTTTTCAAATAACACTCAAAAATTTTGCTCACGTTCCTTATCGCAAAATTTTCTCGGACAAGTTATTACAGAGAAAAATTAACCACGATATGTAGTATATTCTGACTCAACTGTAACATATACAGGAGCTAATTCATAAAGACCCGCAAGAATAGTTTCAAAATAATTAATAACTTCCTTCAACATTAAATAACTTCCTTTCACACAAAATTTTTCTTTTCACCTTCACATTTATATAAAAACATTTGATGAAGAAAAATTGCCTGATTAATTTATTTATTGTTAACCAATCTTTATAATTCACAAATAAAGTGTACTAAATATACTAGCAAATAATTTTCACATTTGCAAGTCGTAAAGTTTATATAAAAATTATAATTATAAACTTCTTGCTAAAAGCTTTATTTTATGTACAATGAGGGTATGTGTAGAAAATGGTCCTTTTGAGATGGAAAAAGAGGACAAGGGAGAAAAAAGATGGCTAACTTAGAAAAATGGTCTGGTTTGCTAAAAGGGGCTACACTTGGTGTATTTTCTTTGCTTTTAGCAAGCAACTCGGCATTTGCCGGGGAAGCCGATTTGGTTGTGCCAAATCTGGCAAGCGACCCTAACAGTTTTAATCTGCTGTTAGTCGGTATCGCTATTTCCGTTTTGGGCTTGATTTTTGGCTTGATAGAATTTATCAAAGTCAAAAATTACAAAGTTCATTCAGCTATGGCTGAAATCGGAAACACAATTTTTGAAACCTGCAAAACTTACCTTATTCAACAGGGTAAATTCTTGCTCGGTTTGGAAATCCTGATTGGTCTTTGTATTGCATTCTACTTTGGCGGATTGCAGCATATGGGACTTAAAGGAGTACTGATTATTCTGGCTTGGTCAGTAATCGGTATTTTAGGTTCTTACGGTGTAGCTTGGTTCGGTATCAGAATGAACACTCTTGCTAACGCAAGAACAGCATTTGCTTCACTGGAAGGCAATCCTTTGAAAGTTTTAAACATTCCGTTGAAAGCAGGTATGAGTATCGGTGTATTGCTCGTAAGCGTTGAGCTTATTATGATTCTTATCATTGTGTTATTTGTTCCTGGAGTATTGGCAGGTGCTTGCTTCATCGGTTTTGCTATCGGTGAATCTCTCGGTGCTTCCGCTCTTCGTGTAGCCGGCGGTATCTTTACAAAAATTGCCGATATCGGTTCTGACTTGATGAAAATTCAATTCAAAATCAAAGAAGACGATCCGAGAAACCCCGGTGTTATTGCTGACTGTACAGGTGACAACGCAGGCGATTCAATCGGACCTACAGCTGACGGTTTTGAAACTTACGGTGTAACGGGTGTTGCGCTCGTTTCATTTATTCTGCTTGCAGTTGCAGGTGCTGATAACCAAATTCGTCTTTTGACATGGATCTTTACAATGAGATTCCTTATGATCGTTACTTCAGTAGTTGCATACTGGATCAACACAGGTTTGACACAGGCATTCTTCGGCAAAGCAGAAAAGCTTGACTTTGAAAAACCTTTGACAAACCTTGTCTGGTTGACATCTGTATTGTCAATCGCAATGACTTTTGGTGTCAGCAAATGGTTACTCGCACCACTCGGTGAAAACCTCTGGTGGGTGCTGGCAGGTATCATCTCTTGCGGTACACTCGGTGCTGCTTTGATTCCTGAATTTACAAAAATATTCACAAGCCCGAATGCTATTCACACAAAAGAAGTCGTTACTGCTTCCCGTGAAGGCGGAGCTTCTCTGACAATTTTGTCAGGTATTGTTTCAGGTAACTTCTCAGGATTCTGGATTGGTATGGTAATTGTATTCCTGATGGGACTTTCATACTACTTCAGCACAATGATTCCTGAAGCATTGATGATTTATTCATCTATCTTTGCATTTGGTCTTGTTGCATTCGGTTTCCTCGGTATGGGACCTGTAACAATTGCTGTAGACAGCTACGGACCGGTTACAGATAACGCTCAATCAGTATACGAATTGTCATTGATTGAAGAACATGAAGGCGTTTCTGAAGAAATCGAAAAAGAATTCGGCTTCAAACCGAACTTTGAAGTTGCAAAAGCGCAGCTTGAAGAAAACGATGGTGCAGGAAATACATTCAAAGCAACATCAAAACCTGTACTTATCGGTACAGCTGTTGTTGGTGCCACTACAATGATTTTCTCATTGATTTTGGTTATCAAAAACACTCTTGGCATTCAGCCTGAAGCTGTATTGAATGTACTCAATCCTTACACATTGCTCGGTTTCCTTGCCGGCGGTGCAGTAATTTACTGGTTCTCAGGTGCTTCTATGCAGGCAGTTACTACAGGTGCCTACAGAGCAGTTGAGTATATCAAAAATCACATCAAACTCGATGATGAAAGCGTAAAAACAGCAAATGTTTCAAACTCAAAAGAAGTTGTTAAAATCTGTACTCAATACGCTCAAAAGGGTATGATAAACATCTTCATCGCATTGTTTGCATTTGCTCTTGCATTTGCTTGCCTTTCAGCTCCGGCTTGCAAGACTGTTGCTCCTGTAGCATTCTTTGTAAGCTACCTGATTGCAATTGCCGTATTCGGTCTTTTCCAGGCTGTATTTATGGCTAACGCAGGCGGTTGCTGGGATAACGCTAAGAAAATCGTTGAATGTGACCTTTGCGAAAAGGGAACACCTCTTCACGATGCTACAGTAGTCGGCGATACGGTAGGTGACCCGTTCAAAGATACTTCTTCAGTAGCTATGAACCCGATCATCAAATTTACTACACTGTTCGGCTTGCTGGCTATGGAAATCTCTATCAATGAATCATTCAGACAGGTTGCTCCTATTGCCGGTGTAATCTTCCTGATTATCGCATTGATCTTTGTATGGAGATCATTCTATGCAATGAGAATTCCTCAAAAAACTGATAATGAATAATTAAAAGTTCGTTATAAAGTTAAAGCCCTTTGATATAACAATCAAAGGGCTTTTTATATATGACATTGTGTGATTATTTTTGATTTTCTTTTTCTATAAGCAGTTCATAAATTCTGACAAGTCTTTTTATCCAGAAATATTGAGGATCAACATGTGTAATATATTCTGCAGTCTTTTTCCCATTGTTGAATAACTCAAATTTATCTTCGCCAAATTCTTCTTTATTTGGTGTAAAACGCACAACACGATTTTTGTCATCAGAAGTTCTTCGTTCAAAAAGAAATTTCAATGCATCTGAGTCTATTCCCTCAAATTGTGCTTTAAAAGACACACGCATAGGCTGTCCTCTCATTTGCTGCGTGATTAGTTAAAACAACAGAAAAAATATTTTTTGTTATTTGTATTTTGATTTGTAAAGAAATATTAAAAAAGTGATATGACATGGTTATAAAAAATTAACCATGGGGAATATACATGGTAGAGGAAATAAAAAAGATTTTTAAATTTCTCTCTCTAATTCCTCTCTCTAATATGTGGTAAAGTTTAACCGGCGTGAGTCGGTTTTTTTTTGCCTCTAAAAAGCCGTGGAACAAAGTAAGTATTACGCAAAATTTTACTCAGCACATGTTTCTAGTATAATATTAACACTCAATGTTATATTGAAAGGTCTATTATGCTGGAACATTTGCATGCATTTTTCGGATATTTTTCAAAATTGTTTGTTACGTTGGACGGTATAGGTCTGGCGCCCGTTTTTATTGCACTCACAGCCCATGCAAAACAAAAATGGCGCAACATCATGATGAACAAATCTGTTGTTATTGCGTTTTTCATTCTTCTGTTTTTTGCATATACAGGCTCTGTTGTTCTGGATTTGCTTGGAATAAGTCTGACTGCTTTAAAATTTGCTGGGGGTATACTTCTTTTGATTATGGCAATTGATCTTGTGCTGGGAAATCCCGAACCCGCAATGAACAACGAAAACAAGGAAGAAAGAAAAGAGTCATTAAAAAGAACCGATATTTCGGTTTTTCCTCTTGCAATTCCTCTTTTGTCTGGACCTGCAACAATTACAATGCTTACTATTTGTATGAAAAATGCAGCAGGCGACCCTATTGACAGATCCTTGATTATTGCAGCACTCGCCTTGAACCTGGTTGTTTGCTGGTTAATTATGAAATTTGCTTCAAAGGTCAGCCAGCTTCTGGGAAAAACAGGTGTAAGCGTAATAAACAGAATAGTCGGTATTCTGCTTGCGGCTATGTCCTGCGAGTTTCTTATGACAGGTTTAATAGAAGTTTTAAAAAGTGCAAGGTAAAAATGCAAAGAACTGAACTTATAGAAAAGATAAATAAATTAAAAAAAGAAAAAAATGCTATTGTGCTTGCGCACACATATCAAAATATTGAAATAGATGAAGTTGCAGATTTTTCAGGAGATTCCCTATACTTGAGCCAGCAGGCAGCAAAAACGGATGCGGATGTAATTGTTTTTGCCGGTGTGTACTTTATGGCAGAAACAGCAAAAATTCTGTCACCGAAAAAGACAGTGCTTTTGCCAAACCTCAATGCCGGCTGTGCAATGGCAGACAAGATTAATCTTGAACAGCTGAGAGCTTTTAAAGCGCAGCACAAAGATATTCCTGTTGTATGTTATGTAAACTCAACTGCAGCCGTAAAGTCAGAATCTGATGTATGCTGCACCAGTGCTAACGCAATAAACGTAGTAAAATCATTGAACGCAAAAGAAGTACTGTTTGTACCTGACCAACATCTGGGTTCATTCGTAGAGTCACAACTGGATAATGTCAAAGTCATAACATATCCGGGATATTGTCCTGTTCATCACGAAATTACAACAAAAGATATAGAAGAAAAGAAAAAACTTTATCCGAATGCAAAAGTCATGGTTCATCCGGAATGTCCTTCAGACGTTGTTAAAATGGCCGATTTTACAGGCTCAACAACCGGAATAATAAAGACCGTAAAAGAAAGCAATGAGAAAGAATTTATTATTGTTACAGAAAAAGGTGTTGTTGACAGACTCAAAAGAGATTGTCCCGATAAAAAATTCATTTTAATTAATGAAAAAGCCGTTTGCGAAACAATGAAACTTATACATCTTGAAGACATACTTTACACTCTTGAAAATAATAAATATGAAATTCATATAGATAAAGAAATCTCACAAAAAGCTTTTCTTGCCATTAACAAAATGGTTATGATAAATGCATAAGGCTTTGTAAAAAAATATTAAATTCTACAAAAAAAATATATAAACCGGACAAAAAAGCTGATTGATAAGTTTTGTGTATTCAGTTTACAATATCACAGGTTTTTATATGATAGGTCTCAGAAAGATTAATGATTACGCAGCAATAAAAGACTACTCACACATTGTCAAAGTTCCGATGAAAGATGGAACAACAGCTCTTATGCAGCTCAATAAAAAGAAACAGCAGCTGGATTGCGTAGTAATTAACGACAAGCAATATATAACGGAAGAACATACCGTCAAAAGTAAAGGAAAGTATATTATGCCAGCTGTGTATGAATATTTAAATATGATTTCAAAATCATTCTTTTTCCCAAAGGATAAGCCCAAAATAACTATAGAACTGATAGAAAAATCAATCCAATAGCTACAAGACTATTTCCTCAAGCAGAACCACAGCATCAACAGCCAGACATTTGCCTTCGCCAATCGGACCCATCCACTCCATTGATTTTGCTTTTATTGATACCTGACTTACATTAAGATTTAATATATCAGCCAAATTTTGTCTAATATCCTGTACAAAAGGAGACAATCTCGGATATTGCGTTTTTATTGTTGCATCAATATTATTAATTTTATATCCGGACTTTATAACAAGATACAAAGTTTGAGCGAGCAGTTCCGTACTGTCACATCCGTAATACTGCGGATCATTATCGGGAAAATGCTGCCCAATATCACCGAGTGCAAGTGCACCCAAAAGTGCATCAATAATGGCATGACAAAGCGCATCCGCATCGGAATGTCCAAGGAGCCCTTTGTTATGTTCAATTTTCACACCGCCCAGTATAAAATCCCTGTCATCTACAAATTGATGTAAATCAAACCCTTGACCTATTCTATATCCCATATTGTTCTCCTATATATTTTGATACAGCACAGGGTACACCGTCATTGTCCACTGTTTCTGTTACATAATCCGCTATTTTTTTTAAATCGTCCGTTGCATTACCCATGGCAACTTTAATACCAGCCGCAAGAAGCATCTCTATATCATTGTCCTGATCACCGCATGCCATGATTTCTTCTTTTTTTATTCCCCACTTGTCGGCAAGAAATCTGACAGCATTTCCCTTTGTTGCTTCTGTACTGGAAAACTCACAAAATCTCGGAGTAGAGCGAATAACATACAATTTGTCTTTGTACTTTTCCGCCATTTCCTTTTGTAAATTTTCAATCAACTTCACATCATCATCAATTGCAAGAATTTTATTCAACCCTGTCAAATCCATATCTTCACAACTTCCGACAATTTTGTATTCTATATTTCTGGCATCAACATACTGTTGAACAAGATAGCTGTCATGTTCAACCATCAAAACATCATTAATATAAAAATTAAAAAAGATATTCCTTTTTTTTAATTCTTTTATAACATCTCTGGCAAGCTCTGTATCCATATTATTTTCCAGCAAAACATCATCATTCTCATAGAAATTTCTAACCAGCCCGCCCTGATAACAAATAACAGGTGTACAAAGTCCGAGTTCCTGCGCAATTGATTTTGTTGCAGCATACATCCTGCCGGTGCACAAAACAACATTTATTCCGTCTCTGACAAGTTTTTTAAGAGTATTTTTTACCCTGTCAGTTGCTGTAAAATCTTTTCTAAATATAGTTCCGTCTATATCCAAGACGAGCATTTTAATTTTGTTCATCTAGTTTAAAAGCTCTCATGAGTGCACAAATAGTCTTTGCATCATTTATTGTACCATTTTTTATAAGTTTGTACACATCGCTTAACGGAAGTTCAAAATAGTCCAAAATTTCTCCTTCATCAGGGTCAGGTTTGTCAAAAGACAAATCCGTTGCTTTAAAAAGATACAACTTTTCATCGCAAATACCAAATGTAGTGAAAATATAACCCAAAGATACCCAATTTTTTGCAAGGTATCCTGTTTCTTCTCTAAGCTCTCTTTTGGCTGCTTCCAATGGATCCTCTCCTTTTTCAAGCCTTCCTGCCGGAAGCTCTGTTTGTGCAGATCTAACAGCATAGCGATACTGCTTTACGAGAAGAATATTTCCGTTGTCCTTTAATGCACATATGACAACACCGCCCGGATGACGAATAATTTCTCTGTGGCGTGTTAACCCGTCAGACAGAATTATCTCATCATCGGTTATATCAAAAATTTTGCCTCTATATGCAATTTTTGACGATAATGTTTTTTCTTCAAACTTATCCATAAAATTATTTTATCATACAATCAAAACGATATTGTATTTAGGGATTTTTCCTGACACAAAGACCTGTAATTTCTGGTGTGATGATGTTTCTTTTGTCATCCTGAGGGCGGATTTTGTGCGGCTGTGGAGTCGAATCAGCCTAACAGACGAGCGAACAGCCATATGAGGACGGATACCCGATCCCCGAATAGCGGGGCGGGGTCGTCCGAACGTCAATAATCCAAGACAACACAGCCCGAAGGATCTTTAAATTTTAGATTCTTCGCTTCGCTCAGAATGACGAGTTATCCAAAGTAGTAAATTCAGGATGACAATATGGTCGTCATCCTGAGGATGAAATCCGAAGGATCTTTAAATTTTAGATTCTTCGCTTCGCTCAGAATGACGAGTTATCCAAAGTAGTAAATTCAGAATGACGAGGAGGCTAAAGCTCCAGAATGACGTAAAGACCAAAGACGAGAGGTTGATATGCAAAAATGACGGAATGTTCTACTTCCTCTATGCATAAGAAGGCTGAACTTTCCGCCACTACATATATCAGTAAAAAAATTATTTAATCATGTCTAACTGTTGATTTCAGATGAAGCTCCATCAGTTGTTCTTCCGAAGCATATGTCGGAGCATTCGTCATAAGACATTTTGCCGCAGAGTTTTTCGGAAATGCAATAACTTCTCTGATAGAAGTATTATGTGTCAACAGCGCAACCAATCTATCCAAACCGATAGCAAGACCTGCATGGGGAGGTGTTCCATACTGGAATGCTGTCAGCATAAATCCGAATTTCTGCTGTACTTCTTCTTCCGTAAGTCCGAGAGCATCAAAAACCTTTCTTTGCACCTCAGGAGAGTGAATTCTGACAGAACCGCCGCCGAGTTCCGTTCCGTTATAAACAATATCATAAGCAACAGAACGAACGTTCATCGGTTCTGTTTTCATCTTGTCAACATCTTCAAGATTCGGAGATGTAAACGGATGGTGCATTGCCATAACTCTATCAAACTCTTTGCTGTATTCAAACATCGGAAAATCGACAACCCAAAGAAGAGCATGTTTATTTTCATCAATCAAGCCTAGTTTTTCACCGAAGAATAGCCTAAATCTGCCCATTACATCATATGTTGTCTTTTTGTCATCTGCAACAAAGAAAACTACATCTCCCGGTTTTGCATCAGCCTTAACTCTAAGCGCCTCTATCTGTTCATCCGTCAAGAATTTGAGAATAGGAGATTTAACAGTTCCGTCTTCCATATACGTAATCCACGCAATACCCTTTGCACCGAAAGAAATTGCCGTTGATCTTACATCATCCATTTCTTTTCTTGAATATCCAGCAATACCCGGAATTTTTATAGCTTTTGCAATACCGCCATTTTTCAAAGTTTCCTTAACAGGTTCAAAAGTCGACTCCATCATTATGTCTGAGATATCAAACAATTCAAGGTCAAAACGTGCATCCGGCTTGTCAGATCCAAATCTGTCCATCGCTTCTTGCCAGCTGATTCTGGTAAATGGCGGTTTTACATCAACACCCGCCGCTTTGAACGCCTCAACTATCAAACCTTCCGTAAGGGCAATTACATCATCCTGATTAGCAAAAGACATTTCCATATCAACCTGAGTAAATTCAGGCTGTCTGTCAGCTCTCAGATCTTCATCACGGAAGCACTTTGCAATTTGATAATATTTTTCAATACCGCCAACCATCAAAAGTTGTTTAAAAATCTGAGGAGATTGCGGCAATGCATAGAATTTTCCCTCCTGTACACGGCTGGGAACCAAATAATCTCTTGCGCCCTCCGGTGTAGTGTTGATAAGGATAGGTGTTTCAACTTCCATAAACTCTGCGCCGTTGAGATAATTTCTGATTGCAGTAACAATTTTGTGGCGCAGTTTCAGATTGTGAGCCATTTGCGGACGTCTGATATCAAGATATCTGTATTTCAATCTCAAATCTTCTTTTGTATCGTCAGATGCAAGTTCAAAAGGCAAAAGTTTTGCTTCGGAAAGAACTTTAACCTCATCCGGATACATTTCAATTTCTCCCGTAGCAAGGTCGGGATTGTATGTTTCGGGCGGTCTTTTCGTAACTTTTCCGCTTACCTGTATAACAAATTCGTCCTTCAAAGACGAAAACACGTCGTGTACGGACGGATTTATTTGCGGATCTGCAACAACCTGAAAAAATCCGGTTTTGTCTCTGAGTTCAACAAAAATAATACCGCCCAGATCACGTACAGCAGAAACCCATCCTGCAAGAGTGACATTATTATTGACATTCTCTATCGTCAAATCTTCATTGTAATGCGTCTTCATTGATGAAAATGTGTGCGAATAAGTTGTCATTTTATTTCTCTCTCCTTCGTGTCATATACAGCTATTAATTTATAATAAACAAAACATATAATCAATTTTATGCTAAAATACCTTTGACAGATTATAGGGTTAAAAATGATAAAATACGCAGTTAATTTAATAAAAAACACGTTTCATCCTTTACAGGTTTCAGAAACAGCGCATGTTGAACAAGATCAGCTTGTGCTTGTCAGAACAGAAAAAGGCGAAGAAGTTGCAAAGGTATTTGTGGTAAACAGCTGCATAGCAAAAGCATGGGAAAAGAATATGCCGGAAGCTGTTCCTCTCGTCAGGGTGCTGGGTCAAAGAGACAAAGAAGCTCTTGAGGAGTTAAAAATAGCAGAAGAAGAAGCTTTTAAAACCTGCAAAAGGCTGGTTGCCGAGCATAATCTGACAATGAATCTTGTTCAGGCAAAATATACCTTTGACAAAAGAAAAATCACATTCTACTATACGGCACCTGAAAGAGTTGACTTCAGGGGACTTTTAAAAGATCTTACACAGGTATTCAAAAGAGTCCGCATAGACTTAAGACACATCGGAGTAAGAGATGAGACCTCTCTTCTTGCCGGAAACGGGCTTTGCGGCAGACCGTTTTGCTGCTGTACATTTTTGAGAAAATTTGACTCAATCAACATAAAGCTTGCAAAAGATCAGGGAATGCCGATTACTCCGGGAAAAATATCCGGAACATGCGGCAGGCTTTTGTGCTGTTTGAATTATGAATACAAAAATTATATTGATGCCGCAAAAGATATGCCTCCTATCGGTTCTGGCGTAATGACTCCGGAAGGTCTTGGAAGAGTTTGTTCACTGCATTTTCTGAATAATGAAATTTCAGTAAAAACAGAAGACGGAAAAATCAAAAACTACAAAAAGAACGAAATCGAAATGGTTGACGGAGACGTCAATATTGAAATCGATATTCAAGATACAGCAGCTTCCGTTTATCAAGAACAATCCGATTACAATGTTGATATAAAACAGCTGGAAGATGACAGAAACAGTTCAACAGGAAATCTGTAATTTGTTTCAGTCCATAAATGAAAAGATACAAAAGCGGGAATTATAAAAATATGAAATCAACACGAATGCAATATTGTATAAAAGCAGTACCAAGTGATGATACATTTCAGATGGAATCTCTGCTCAACGAGATGTCTTCTCTCGGATGGGAACTTTACACAATGCACGAGGTAGAATCCGATGAAGGATATAACTACAACTGCATTTTTGTCAGAGAAGCAAGCAACGAGCCTGAGGAAGAAAGTGAAGATGTTGATGAAATTTTCGGCTATCAATCCCAGATGCAAAAAATGATTTCATCACAAAATGAACCGTTCGAACTCTGTGTTGAAATTCAGAGAAAAATAAAAGACAAAAGAAAAAAAATCAACAGTATAAAATCCCTGATTGATGAAACAAACGAATCTCAGCGCAAAAGTCTAAACAACGAGATGTCAAAATGCATTGAAGAACTGAACGAACTAAAAAGACAGCTTCAAAATGTAATCTCGCCGGATATCATGATTGACAAAATCGGCGAAGACAAAATAAAAATAAAACTCAGTGAAGAAAACATTGAACTGGTAAATCCGGATGTGAATGCAAATCTTGTTGCACAAACGGTAAAGGTTAGACAAAACCTTGCTCAGGATCTTGGTTATATAATCCCTAAAATAAAATTTGAAAGCGATGAATCTCTTCAGGCAAACGAATTTGAAATTGATATAAGAGGCGTTTGCGCAGCAAAGGGTGTAGCATATTGCGGTTATTTAATGTTTTTTAAAGATGATCTTAATATTGAAAAAACACCCAAAGATGCAATAAAAGATGCTGACCCGATTACGGGAAAACCTGTCATCTGGATACCTGAAGGAAAAACAAAAGACTTTTGGGCAAAAGGCTGTGACGCATCAGAATATATTGCAAGAATACTTGAATATGTCTGCATAAAATTTGTCGAAGAAATATTTGACTACAATGATATAAACAGGTACATAGAAATTGTCAGCGAGGACAATCTTTATCTCATAGAAAACATTATTCCCGATTTTGTATCGGTAGCAGAACTCAAATACATACTCACAAGCCTCATAAAAGAACGTGTTTCAATAAAAGATATTATTTATATTTTTGAAAAAATAAATGATTTTGCGGATGAAGAAACAAAAGAAGACCTTCTAAGCAGAGTCAGACATTCTCTTTCAAGACAAATATCAAAAAGTATCGCCAATGAAAATAATCTGATACAGGCTTTTGAACTGTCCGATGAAACGGTAAAATACCTCTGTTCTAAAGTTTCCGGCAAAAATACTGTGATAAGGATTGATAACACGAAAATAAAAACAATTGCGAACAGTATTTTTAAATCAATCGACAAATTTTCGCTCAACCCGTCTGAAATTGTCGTTATTGTTCCGATGGAAATCAGACAGGTCACGGGTGTAGTGCTTTCACAATTTATTCCGAATGTAAAAGTAGTCGCAAGAGAAGAAATCGCAGGCGGATACAATCTTGAAATAATTGACAGAGTTTAATATAAACGGACTATATACCTAAAAGCACAATATGATAGAATGTTTCTGTATTATATACAAAGGAGCATCTTATGAGTTTGGAAATGATACTAATTATTGCAGCAGTTGTTGTTGTAATCGGACTTTATCTCGTCTACAGAAACGTTATTATGGCAAAAAACAATGTACTTGAAGCTTTATCAGGTATTGATGTTCAGTTAAAAAAACGTCATGATCTTGTACCGAACATATTAACAATTGCCAAGAAATTTATGGAACACGAAAGCGAGCTTTTTGAACAGGTTACAGAACTCAGAACACAAGCGATGAAAGCACCTTCCGGCTCAAAAGCAAAATTTGTAGCAGAAGGAAAACTGGACAACCTCATGAGCCAGCTTCTTGTGTCTGTTGAAAACTATCCTGAGCTCAAGTCAAATGACACAATGGTACAGGCAATGAGAACTTACAATGAAGTAGAAGAACATATTGCGGCAGCAAGAAGATTTTACAACTCCGCACTTACGCAGGTAAGAAACACTGTTCAAATCTTCCCGGGTTCGCTGTTTGCAAATTTGGCAACAGATGTTCTGGGATACAGCTATTTTGAAGCAACAGAAGCAGACCGGGCTTCTGTAGATGCATCAGCTTATCTATAAAAAAGGAATCGGCATAAAAAAAGCAGGATTGATTTTTCAATCCTGCTTTTTAGATATTCGTGTTTATTTTACTGCGTACGACCCGTTCTAAAGAGTTTTACGTACTTGTCCAAAGCACCGCCGTCTTTTGTCCAGCTGAAATCGTTTTGCATAGCTGTTTTTTGCATCTGTTCAAATTTGTCGTGGTGATTGTAGTATGTATCAAGTGCTCTTTCCAGCGCTTCACAATATGCAGAATTGTTATCAGAATAGCCTCCGCCGTAAAGAAGTCTTCCGTCCCCTGTTTCATCATAGAATGCTTTTGTTCTAAATCCGTCAACGTTGTCTTCTATTGTATTTACAAGACCGCCCGTTGATGTAGCAACAGGAAGAGATCCCTTTGCCATAGCTTCCAGCTGTGTCAAGCCACAGGGTTCAAATACAGACGGAACAATAAACAAGTCAGAGGCAGCAGCAACCAGATTTGTATTCAAAAATCCGTTTATAAGGATAATTCTTTTTCCAACATTCGGGTAAAACTCTGTCATGTAATGTTTAAACTCTTTAAGCTTGTCATAAGAGTCTTTTCTTGAAATAGCTCCGCCTATAATAAATACAGGCAGTTTTTCTTCCGGTGTATTTTTGTTGTGTTGTGCAAATTTCCACATTGCCTCTTTAAAAATAGAATCAACACCCTTTTGCGGATCAATACGTCCGGAATATGCAATTACCGGTGTATTTGAAAAATCATCTTCTTTTATCTCTGTTCTTTCCGGTTCAAAGAGCATATATTTTCTTGTAGGAGGTTCTTCGCTGTAAGAGAGCTGTTTTTCTCTTTCTATCAGTTGTTTAAATATGCCCATTACCGCATTTTTGTTTTCAATTTTCTTATCCAGAGAATCAGCATCATATGCTTTTAACTCAAATTTTGTAAAATCAATTTGAGGTGCATTTTCATCCGGCAGGGTAAGATCATTTTTTGTAGCTTCACAAAGCTTTTTCATATTCTTTTCAGTAGGTTCTATCAAATTTTTTGAATATCCGTTTGTAATAGGAGTCAACGTATGCCCAGGTCCGTAATATCTGGCTTTCATCAAGTCCATCAAACCTCTGGCTTTTTCATTTGACTTAACAAGTTCCTGAGCATAGTTTTCAGATACGGGAACGACTCTGTCCGCCAGCGCCATGCCTGTTTTTGCACAGTTAAAATCCCTATAGCGCATAAGTGCATTTTTGTCTTCCTGCGATGCTTCATCCCAGCTTTTTGCTCGCTGTAGAATTTCATTGCCGTAAGAACCGAACATTGTGCCAAAAACATTAGTCCTGTTCCAATCACTTGTGGTATTTCCCTGATGTTCGCAGTTGTGCACAATGTAAATTGTCGGCACTTCATCAAAATATCTGCCGGTTTCTTTCGAAATAGCACCGGTATCGGCTTCTGCATTTGCCGTATAATGCATCATTGCAGCCAACGGGCCCGCATGCCAATCGTTTAGAACAACAACATTCGGTGCGCTAAGAGTATCAAAATCACCCTCTTTGATATTTTTCATCAGTTCATAAACACATTTTGAGAAAAATACCATTCTGTATACAGGGTCAGAAAATTTTGTATCGGCATAAGGCGTATTGTTATTTGTAGCCTTTTTGTTCTTGTCTTTTATATTAAAAAACTGATTGTATGCCGTAGGCTGACCGTTCACATCTTTTCCGTATTCCGGAATTTCAAAAAAGATGTATTTTGTCGGCTTGGGTTTATCTTTAAATAACTCTGCAGTAAAGACTCTTACATCAATATCCTGCAGTCTGGTATTGTGCGGCGGACCAAAATACATAGGAACATTTATTGTTCCCTGATAATTAACGGGAATTTCCTTTTCTCCCCGTTTGCCATAGTGGTAAAAATACCTTCCGTCCCTATTTTCAAGTCTGTATTCCTTACCGTTTACATACATAGGGGTGACAACAGACATATAGTTCTTTTTGTCTTCTCTGAATTTGTAATTGAAACTGTTCGGCAAATCTGCCGCTACTTTTCCGAGTCCACCGTCAGATTTGAACTCGTCTGTTTCATCAGATACCATCCATCCGTTAATACCGTCTATCTTTGGCCACGGTCTTTGTGCGTTAATTCTTGATGTCGCTTCATTAAAAATTTTACTTTTTGCGTAGTCAGAAAGTGTCGGTGAAAACACATCAACATCAAAATCCATTCCGTATGGTCTTACGTAAGACATATTCATCGGAATAACAGGAGCATACTCTTTGTCTTTTGTTCCATGACGTGTTGGATTGTAGCCAAAAGACACAGCCGATTTATTGCTGGCACCCAAGGCTGTCAAAAAATGTTCAAGCTGATTATTCTGTACGTTTTTTTGCTGAACTTGATTTGCATTTTTAGATTTACTGACTTGATTATTCCTGTTTTCAACGCTTACAGGTAAAATTTTAGTTACCGGCACGGTGCATTCCTTTTTTATATACAACTATTTTATGTTTGCTCTAAACCCCGTAAAGAAAAATTTTGACATTGTATTTCAATATAAGTTACAAATTTTAATACGGGATAACAATAAAATTATACAAAAAAACAATTGTATTAATATGGTAAAATTTTTTTATGGATTTTGTTTCATATATAAAAACAAAGATAAAAATATTTACTGGTGACTTTTTTGGAGGGATAAGCTCTGCAATAATTACACTTCCGCAGGCGCTTGCATTCGGAGTAGCAACAGGTTTTGGAGCCGGTGCAGGTTTGTGGGGCGCAATCATTTTATGCTTTGTTGCGGGAATGCTTGGACCCAAAGTTTCGTTGATTTCAGGAGCTACAGGACCTGTTGCCATTGTAATTGCATCTACAATGCTGGCTTTAAATAATAATATCAGTGCAGCAGTGACAACAATGCTTATAGCGGCATTGCTTCAATTATTTGCATCACTTACAAATCTGCCATCGATGGTAAAATATGTTCCATATCCGGTTATTTCTGGTTTTATGAATGGTGTGGGGATAATAATTATTATTCTGCAATTAAATCCTCTTTTGGGACACAAAACTCTGCCTTCTACAATTTCAACAATTACATCCTTGCATGATACTATTCATTCCCTAAATCACAGTGCAATGTTCATCGGAATAATAGCATTAATAATTGTTTTTCTTATTCCAAAAACACTCAATAAATTTATACCTTCACAAATTATTGCGCTAATTTTCTGTACCTGGCTGTCAGTAAAAATGGGACTGAACATTGACAGAATAAGTGAAATTTCAGCGGCATTCCCCGCTTTTGTGCGACCTGACTTAAACATCGAGCATATTGTAAAATATCTCCCGTATGCATTTACGCTTGCGGTTGTATTTTCTGCTGAAAGTATGATGACGGGTCTTGTTTCAGACTCATTAACAAAATCAAGACACAACCCCAAACGCCTGCTTGCCGCACAGGGGATAGGAAATGCAGTATGTGCGATTACAGGAACACTCGGAGGCTCAGCTGCCACGATGAGGAGTGTTGCAGCTTTGAATGCAGGCGCCACAACAAAGATGTGTGCGGTTATAAACCCGCTGCTTCTAATCATATTGCTTTTTAAATTCTCCGGCTTTGTTGCACAAATACCACTGGCAGTACTTGCCGCAATATTAATAAAAATAGGCTATGACATTATTGATGTAAAATTGTTAAAAGTTTTGAAATATGCACCGAAAGATGATCTTTATGTTCTTATTCTCGTATTTGTTTTGACAGTTTTTTACAATCTCATCTTTGCTGTCGGAGCAGGAATAACCCTCGCTGCTTTGCTGTATGCAAAACGTGTCGCTGATAAAGCACATCTGGTAGAAAAAACCGTATACGATGAAGAGACAATGAATATAGAAAAAACACTGGAAAGTGACTATCACCACAAAATTCGTGTTGTGCATATCTCAGGACAATTTTTCTTTGGTTCGGCAACGCAGCTTATTTCAAAATTTGAAGATATGCTTGGAACAAAATATTTAATAATAAACTATGAATCGGATGAACTGCTTGATATATCTGCAATTTTTGCGCTTGAGGATATTATATTGAGACTGCAATCGCAGGAAATAGATATAATTCTGGTTATAAAAAATGATGAAGTTCTAAAACAGCTGAACGATCACGGCATATCAAAACAAATCGGAAATGAAAAAGTATTTTACACAGAAATGAAAGCAATTGAACATGCAAAAAAACAAATAAAGCTTTCTGATTAAAAGAATTAATTATCTTCAATATTTTTTATTGTAAGATATTGTATATCAAAAAGAGGATCTGACATTGGATAGAGAAGAAATATTATCACAAATAAACGACCGTATAGCAGAAAAAGATTTTGAAACAGCAAAAAAACAGCTAAATGATTTTGTTGAACAAAATACATCTGACACTTCAACAGAAGTGCAAAGAATGCTGGGTCTTTGCAATGTAAATCTTGAAAACTTTTCCGAAGCAAAAGAGAACTTTGAAAAAGTAGTGGAAAAAGACCCTGATGATGCAACATCATGGTTTTATCTCGGAATAATTTACGAATCGCTGGATGATTTACAAAAATCAATCGAAGCATATGAAAAAGTAATTGAGCTGAGAGAAGATTACAAAGATGCATACAAAAACCTTTCAGTCGTTTACCTGAAAAAGAAAGAGCACAAAAAAGCTCTGGAATATGCACAAAAAGCGCTGACACTCTCTGATGATGATTATCAGGTATATTACATTATCGGAACTGCTTATACATCATTAAAGGAATATGAAAAAGCAGTTGATGCTTTACAAAAAGGCATATCCCTACAGCCCGAACATCCGTTGATGTACAACAACCTTGGTTCCTGCTATCTTGCACTGAAAGATATAAAAAAAGCTCAGGAAGCTTTTGAAAAATCCGTTGAACTTAATCCTGATAAAGCAACAAGCTTTTATAACCTTGGAACTGCATATCAGCTGCAGCAAAAACATGACAAAGCTTTTGAATATTTGAAAAAAGCCTATGAAATGGAACCTACAGAATTTTATCTTTCTGCGGCGGCACTGGCATCAATCAATGCGGAAAAATGGTCAAATGCAGTAAGCTATTATCAAAAATTAATTGTTCTTCATCCCGAAAAGCAAAACTTTCAATACAACCTTGCATGCGCTTTTCAGGAACTCGGAAAGTACAACGATGCAATTTCACTTTTGTCCAGACTTGTGCTTTTAAACCCCAAATCAATTTCAATGGGACACAGGCTGGCACAGTGTTATGAAAAAGTCGGAAATCTTGCTCAGGCAAAAACAGTATATGAAAACCTTATGAGGCTTGGAAAAATACCTCCCGAAGTATACTACAACTATGCTCTGTTGTGCATGAAAACGAATGACAAAGACAAAGCTGAAAATATATTCAAAAAAGTTATTCAGCTTGATGCGACAAATGCGCTTGCACACAAAGATCTCGGTGTTGTATACCTTTCTCAAAGATTATTTGACTATGCAAAAGATGAGTTTGAAAAAGCATATGAACTTGCTCCCGAAAACTCTCAAATAATCTTTGAACTGGCAAACTTCTACTACGCAACACATGATTATGAAAAAGCAATGGAATATTATGAAAAGGCACACGCAATCAGTCCTGAAGATGTTGACATAAACCTTTTCAGAGCAATGACATTGATGGCAACAAACAAACAGGATCAAGCACTTGAAATCCTTCTTGAATGCAGAAAGAAGGTTCCTGCAGATCATATAGTATTATGCAATATCGGTCTTATCTATCTTAATCAGGGCAATTACGAAGCAGCAAGAGAGTTTTTGTCTGACTCATACAGTTTGTTCCAAACACCGGAAACAATGAATGCTCTTGCTATTGCATTTTTTGAACTAAAAGAATACGAAAATGCAAAAAATCTTGCTTCAAAATTGCTTGAACAATTCCCTGATAATATAAATGTCCTTCTTTTGCTGGCAAAATCCTGTATAGAACTGGGTGATGCACAAAATTCCGTACAGTATCTGGAAAAAATCATGAAAATTTTCCCTGACCAGCCGGAGGCAAAAGAGCTCTACGAGAGAATAAAAGGAGTAAACGAATGTACGAACTAAAAGTCATCAGCTCTTTTTCAGCAGCACACCACCTGCTTAATTACGAAGGCGAATGCGAAAATCAGCACGGACACAACTGGAAAGTTGAAGTTTTTATAAAAGGCGAAAATCTGGACAAATCCAATATTCTCGTTGATTTTAAAGTTTTAAAAAGAGAATTAAAAAAAGTTTTGGACAGACTGGACCACAAAGATATAAATGAACTTCCAGAATTTAAAAACATAAGTCCGAGCAGCGAAATTTTGGCAAAATTCATTTATGAAGAAATGAACAAAATTTTCCCTCAGGTTTCAAAAGTAGGCGTATGGGAAAATGAAAATTCATGTTCAATGTATTATGAAAACTGGAATTAGTAAATCAAACTATTAAGAATAGGAAGAAAAAATTATGAATTTAATACAGGCAATTATAATGGGATTGATGCAGGGATTGACGGAGTTTCTGCCGGTATCCAGTTCCGGACACCTTGTACTTTCTTCAAGTTTATATAAATATTTTACAAACAAAGATTTTGTCTCCGGCGGAAACGAGGAAATCGTATTTGACATAATATTGCATGTCGGTACATTACTTGCAGTTTGCCTGTTCTTTAAAGACGACATTATCAGAATAACAAAAGCATTTATTAACGCATGTATAAAAAGAGATTTTTCTGATGCGGAAGCAAAATTGGCTGCATTCATTTTGATAGGTACAGTTTTTACCGTTCTGGTTGCGTTCCCTTTGAAAATAATTTCAGAAAGTCTTATTAACCTGCCTTATATAGTCGGTATATTTATATTTTTGACGGGATGTATACTGTATCTCGGAGAATGGGCGGCAGAAAAGAAAAAAACAAAAACTGACAAAGTTGATTTAAAAACAGCGATAATTATCGGTATTGCTCAAGGGATTGCATCAATCCCCGGTATATCCAGATCAGGTTCAACTATTTCTACAGGTATTTTTCTCGGACTGGACAGAGTTGCATGCGCAAGATATTCATTTTTGTTAAGCCTGCCGATAATCATCGGAGCATCAATTTTTTATCCAATTTTAGAAGTTGATTTGCATGAGTTTTTGAACTTCAACTGGCTTGCCTTTGCGGTGGGATTTGTGGTTTCTTTTATCTCCGGATACTTTTGTATAAAATACTTCCTGCAATTTCTCGGCAAGCACTCTATGAAAGTATTTGCATACTACTGCTGGATTGCAGGTGCGTTTATGTTTGTATTTTTCAAATTCTTTGCTTAATTCAAATACATAAACAAAACCAAATACACCCTTTGCATGATGCAAAGGGTAATTTTTTTGTGCAAACTATATAAAGTTACTAGACTTTTTAAAAAAGTTGGGAGAGGTTAGAAAAATATGGTTAGTTCAATCGGTTCAATGACGACTGATTTGCTGCAGAATTACAGAGAAATGCAGTTTTCTTCCGGTTCAACAAAAAACGAAACTGCCCAGAGTTTTGATGAACTTATGTCAAACAAAACACAAAGCAGTGAAAATTCCGATATTGCCGCAACAGGTGGAATTAACGGCGCATTTGAAACGGAAAAAGACTCCGAAAGCTCTTCTTCATCAAGCACCAAAAGCGAAATGGATCTAAATCAAGATGGTGTAATAACAATAGATGAAGTGATGCAGTATGTTGCCATGCAAATGGCACAAGAAATGCAGGAACAAATGGCATCAGATCAAGGCGCCGATCAAATGGCACAGGATGCAGAACAAAATCCTCAGCAGCAAAAGTCTGACATTCAGGATTTCAAAGCACTGCAAGCAACTCAGGCATACCAAATGGGAGAAAATATACTAAATGCCTCCATTGGATCAGTTACACAGAGTTTTGCGGTATAAGAATTAACACAGAGAA
Organism: Candidatus Gastranaerophilales bacterium; assembly: GCA_944326535.1. Taxonomy (GTDB): domain Bacteria; phylum Cyanobacteriota; class Vampirovibrionia; order Gastranaerophilales; family Gastranaerophilaceae; genus Limenecus. Next base: position 23,036 of record CALVEJ010000016.1, read on the forward strand.
TGTCCGAGAAAATTTTGCGATAAGAAGAACTCTGTTTTGAGTTGACTAAATGTCAAGCAAAAATGGATGCGAAGAGCAAAATTTTGGAGTGTCGTTTGAAAAGGTGAGCAGGTGGCGGCTGCGTTGAGCCGGCGGCAACTGCGACACTAGATTAGATAAAATGAGCAAAAAAAAAGACCTTTCGGTCTTGAAATATGTTTTTGTTCCTCGTGTGTGGTAGATTTCTCTCTAATTTATTCCTCGTATATATATAAAGTATAGATGTTATATAAAATTGACATATTAGGAATAAATTATTAAGAAATATTACAATAAATTACTCGGAAACTTCTTCTGAACTGTCCAAAGAATCAATAAATTCAACAACTCTGTTAAATTCATCATCATCTTCAATCATTTCAAAAATATATTCTTCACCTTCTTTTGTTAATCGCATTAAGACGACTTCTTTTTCTTCATCGGAGTCGTCATTTTCATCTTTTGGCAGCAAAAGCCCGTATTCTTTGCCATCTTCTGTTTCGATAATATCAATCAATTCAAAATTGATAATGTTACCCTCTTCGTCAATAGTTTCTATCAACTGTTCATCCATTTCATCGTGTTCGTGTTTAGCCATTGATTTTCCTTTTCTCTTTATTACAACCTTTTATTTAGTTCTATCAAGATACTGCTGAAGAATTATACAAGCACTTTTCAAATCAACAAGACCCTTGTTTTTGGTATACTTTTTCCCCTGCATAGCAAGGATATTTTCCGCCTGACGGCTTGATAATCTTTCGTCTTCAAAAATATATTCCATATCCGGTAACTTCTTTTTTAACATATCCGCAAAATCCATGCAATCCTGCGCCTGTTCACCGACCGTACCGTTCATATGTTTTGGCAGACCTATCACAATCTTTTTCACCTGATTTGAAAGGCAAAGGTCGACAATCTTTTCAACCGCACTGTCTTGAGGTTCTCTTGAAATCGTCTCTGCAGGCTGTGCAGTCAGCAGCAAAAAGTCGCTCATTGCAATTCCTATCCTTTTTGTCCCGACGTCAAGCCCCATCACTTTATACATTTATATCCAAGCCTTTTCTATTTCTTTTATACATTGCTGAATATATTTTATATCAATTTCATTGAGTTCTTTATTTGCCTTTCTGGCAAAGATAGAAGTGGCATTTTTTATACTCTCGTATCTGTCTCTTTGAGAAAGGAAATATTGATACACGCTTTTTTTGATGTAATCAGTCAAAAAGTTTTCACGACAGGAAGAATCATCTATAAGAGAATACAGTATAGATGATGCAACTGTCTCATTATCAAGTTTTGCCATATAAGCCGTCATTAAAAGTCTGTTATTCAATAGAGATGTTTGTGCAGAATCAAATATGAGCAGTTTGTTTTTCTGGATTTCAGAGCAAAAATATTGTGCATCACAAATTGTTTGGCTGACAATAGACTCCATCATCGAGGCAAAAGCTTCATTGTCATTTTTTTCAAAAAACCATCTGTCAAAATAGCCCTGCTCATATATTTGTTTCATTAAAAAATCGTTCAACTCTATTTTTTCAAGAGACTGTCTCAAATCAAGTTCCTGATATAGAATATCATTTGTTATAGACTTCCATGCAATATATTCATAAGAGACTGATTCGTATTTAAGTCTTGTAATTTTTTCCGCATTTTCCATCAAGTATTTGCAAAAAGCGGCATCTGCTTCTATAACTTTGTTATTATTATAAAATTTTGTAACTATACGATCAAATTCCTGATCGGAAATTTCATTAAATCCAAAACAGTCAATTATCCCGTCAATATCATTCAAAACAAGGGAAAACATTTGAATAAAAGCACTTTCATTTTTTCTGGAAAAAATCAGACCAATATTTCCGTGTCCATCAGGCAGACTGAGATAGCATTTGTGCACAGGAGACTTTTCAAGAATTTTTTTGTAATAATCCTGTGTCATATCAGAAGAAACGCCTGAAAGTTTCAAAAGATTTAAACTTTTTTGTATATTTGCTTTTATTCTTGGATCTTCAACCATTTCAGAAAGTTTTACCAAAGCCGGATATGCCAGTTTTGATTTGCTTTCCCCGATTGCTTTTATTGCTGATTGAGACAAGTCGCTGTATGGATTTGACATAATAACAGGAACAAGAATATTTGTCAGATTATCTCCGTCGTAATCCTGAGCCAAAGACGCAACCAGCATTTCTTTTTCTTCATCCGGAAGTGCATTCAAAAAATCCAAAAAATCTATCTGGGATTCGGGATTTATTTTTGCATTTTCAAGCAGCTTTTCCGTATCAGCATCAATTATCTCATCAGGATTTTCAAAATAACTTATATATTCGTCGTAATTTACGTGTTTGCCTATCTCTCTTAAAAAGTTTACGACTTTTGCCTTTAGCGCATCACTGATTTTGGGATTAATTAAATCCTCAAAAAAAGCATTTTCCAGCATATCCTGAGAAAGCACCGTTCTTAACAGAAAGGAAATAATAAAATCTTTTGTCTCTGTATTTTCCTTTAAGAACTCTTTTTTCAAAATTTCAAGAACGGCAGCCTTGTCTTGGATTTTTGCCAGTTCTTCTACCTGGGCATCAACCTGCTGCCGGTTTTGTGCGGAGTTTAAAAGATTTGCAAGCACCGACAGAATTTTTGCTCTGATTTGAAGTTTATTTTCCTGAGGAGTTTCCTGCATACTCATTCCTTACTCTGCTTTTGTCCAAAAAGCATCCAAAATCTGCTGCGCTGCACCCGAGGGCATTCTATCCTCCAAAATCAGGTATTGAACAGCAATCATAGTACACTCGGAACAAATATTTACTCCCGGACCTTTTACCATTTTCACAACCTCGGTATTCGGTCTTCCGCAAAAACTGCAGTAAACCGGAGTAAACGAGGCTGACTGTTCTTTGTCCTTTTCCTGTTTTTGAGAATTATCATCATGTTTTGCTCTTGAAAGCGAAACTACCTTTTCATCATCTGACATTTTTTCTTTCCTTATAATATTTCCGCAGCCATTTTGAGATACGTTATCGCCCGATTTGACTACTTTGTTTATTGTATCTTATTTTGATTTTGTTGCCAAATAATTAAATTTTGTATAATATGTATAGCATATCGATTAACTTAGAAGATTTGCAGATATTTTATATTATGAAAAAAATTGTTTTATTAATTACTATACTGTTTGTTTCAGTAATAAGTACCGCTTGTATAAATAATCTGGCAGTGCAGGAATTAAACAATAAAGCAAAAGAATATATGGCTAACGGTGAAGTGGAAAAAGCTATTTGCCGTCTTCGCTCAAGTATTGATCTGGATACAAGCATTTTTGAAACACATTATAATCTTGGTGTGGCACTGATTGAAAACAAAGAATTTGCGGAAGCACAAACTTCTTTGAAAAATGCTATACAGCTAAATCCCGACTATGCGGATTCTTACTATTCTCTGGCTGTAGCGTGTGAAGGAGAAGCAGATCAAATAGCAAACGGCACACAACAAAGCGAAGACAAAGAAGACATTGCACAACCGGAAGAAACGAATACAGAAAAAACACTTACAGAAGAACAAAAAACAAAAATTGTGGATTTGCTGAACTCTGCAATTGACAATTATAATAAATATTTGATAAAACAGCCTGAGTCCAAAGACAAAGACAAAATTGAATCTCAAATTAATTATATAAACAGTGAAATAAAAAAATATAACCCGTCAAGAGACAACAGTCTCGCTGATGTAGAATCAACTGCATCTCAAACACAGGATGAAGATTAATGATATCTCCTCCATCATCTGTAATCTTTAAGATTAACGGATTTGCCATACACTATTACGGACTGATAATGTTTTTCGCAATAATTGCCGGACTTTTTGTTATCAGATACGTTACAAAAAAATATTACAAAGATATTGATACAGAAATATTGCTGGATGTTTTGCCGGCAGTAATTCTATTCTCAATTATCGGAGCACGGCTTTATTATGTCCTGATGGATTTTTCATACTATGCAAAATATCCGGCAGAGATTATAGCCGTATGGAACGGAGGAATGTCTATACACGGTGCCATTCTCGGCGGTATAATCTCAGGGCTGATTTTCTCAAAAATAAAACATTTCAGTTTTTTAAAATATGCGGATATCTTTCCGTATGGTCTTGCTATCGGTCAGGCAATAGGACGCTTTGGCAACTATTTTAACTGCGAAGCCTTTGGAAAACCATGTGACATTCCGTTTTTAAAATTGTATATACCAATGACGCACAGACCTTTCGGTTTTGAACAGTACGACTACTTTCATCCGGCATTTTTGTACGAATCAATATGGGATATATGCGTATTTTTAATCCTGTTTTTTGTTGTCAGAAGAATTGTATTAGCCAAAAAGCTTGGTGACGGAACGATTTTCTTTTCATATTTATTACTCTATTCATTCGGCAGAATTTTTGTTGAATGGTGCAGGATTGACAGTGTAAAAAGTTTCTGGGGTGTACCGGTTGCTCAGATTGCAAGTATTTTTATTATCATTGCAAGTTTAGCGGCGCTTTTTATAATTAATAAAAGAAAAGGTAAGATATAGAGTCTTACCTTTTTTTATATTGTAATAGATGTAGTGTATTTTCTGTTTAAAAATATTCCGGCATCGGAGATACATAAAGTTCATTAAATCCAAGATAGTTGCCCATCGGAGGCTGCATATACATATTGAAAGAGTTGTTTGCAGCAGGGTTGTATTGGTTATTTACACTATAAGCACCGTTTGCTCCTTGTTGTGTAATAGCTGCATCATTTTGAGCATTTTGCGCTTCAAGAGCCTGAAGATAATTCTGCATTTCTGCTGCGTTTGCAAATCCCAAAGACTGAGCATAAAGATCATCTTGTGTAAGCTGAACATCAGGGTTTTTGTCTCTGGTTGCTAGGTATACAGAGCCAGCTGCAACACCTGTTGTTTTCATTGTGTTTTTGACTGCCGGCATATATGAGTATCTTCTAAGAGCAGCTTCGCTTGATTTCAATCCGTTTTGTACCACATTTTGAAGAAGATCTTTGTGCGGAATTTTTACGCCATTTTGTTCCATTGCTGCAATCTGATCTTTTGTTAGATTCAATCTTTCAATATTTTCACGTAAATTAATACCTCTTAAATCTTTGCTTTTAATTGCATTTAAAATTTCATCATTGATTTTAATAATATCTTTTATCTTTATTGAATTGCCATAACCGTCTGAAATTAAGATTTCCGGATCAAGTTTTTTCAATTCAGTACGTAATTTGGCATAAATTCTTTGCTGTGTTTTCAAATCGAACGGTAGTTGTTTTGAAACATTATTCAATTTATATCTTTCTGCGTACAATTTTGCTCTGAGAGAACTGATTTCTGAATTGATTTCGGACATTCTTGCTGTTGAAGGATTGTTTAATGCCTCATCATTTAATTTATTAATTTGTTTTTCAAGCTCTGCAATGTTTTTGTTCAGCTTTTTAGATGTTTTGTCAACATAAGCTTTTAAACCGTTCTCTACAGAGAATGTCTTTTGCAAATTATGTTGCATTGTGTTAGTCCAGTATGATTTAACCTGAGATGTAGCATCCAGAGGGTGTCTGAGTGCTTTTGCTCCGTCATATAGCCCCTTGCCTGCTATTGTGAAAGAATCTTTTGTTGCAACAAGTGCATCTTTAGTAGATTTTACGGCGTTGCCTGCAGCATTTGATACTTTAGTCCAAACACCGGTTGAAGCGCTGCTGCCAATTTGATGTGAAGCCGGTACTGTTGGCTGTGCTGGTGCAGCAGCTGTCGGCGCCTTTCCGGCTGCCTTCATAGCACCTTTGGCACCGGCGATTGAAGTTACAACAGCCGTTGTACCGCTGCCGATACTCTGCCATGCAAGTTCTGCATCTGCATCAGTTTTTGCTGTAGCAGCTTTATATATACCTTTTCCTGTTTGTACAGCACCTATTGTAGCACCTGCAGCGACAAGGAAAGGAGCTGCAGCACCGCCTGTAGCAACGCACAATACTGTTGCACCTGCGGCAACTGCTACTGTTGTCAATGTACGTTTGAGACTGAACTTGCCGTTTTCATCACAGACCATGCCTGTGAAGAATTTTCCGACGCCTTTCATAAAGTTTTTAAATTTTTTCTTGCCGCTGATTTTACCGTCATCAACCAGATCTTTCGGGTGAACATTCTCCTGTCCCTGAACCTGTGTATTATTGACTGTAACCTGATCAACCGGCAGCTGATGAGCAGGTATTGCCTGCGATACATTAGCATTAGCATTAGCATTAGCTTGAGCTTGAGTTGCAGCTGCCTGCTGTTGTGCCTGCTGCGCCTGTACCATAGCATTTTGTTGTTCAAACATTGCCTGTTGCTGCTGCATTGCATTTTGCATCATCATATACATATACTGCATGTATAATGGATTGCTTGTGTAGTTTGATGGTAATCCGAATGGTGAACCCATTTTTTCTTCCTCTTTTCTAAAATTCCCCGTAAAAAAGTAATCTTAATTTCCCTTATTAAAATAAAAACTTTTTGTCACGAGAAATTGACAAACAATAACACAATGTTAAAATTTGTTAACAAAGACCTTCTGAGAAAGAAAAACAAAAATTTCTATAATGATAAACCTCTATTTACGGCAATCATTTTTACCAACAAGAGCCCACAGAACCTGCACCGCAGACTTTTCCGTTTATCCAGATAGCGTATTCCAATTCTGTGTTTTTGAAATTTGTATTCTTTATATTTGCATTCAGCAGGGAGGATTCTTCAAGGTCGGCATTTTCAAAATCGGCGTCTTCAAGATTTGCATTTTCAAATGAAGCTTTCTCTATGTCCGCACCTTTGAAATTTGCACCTTTAAGATTTGCACCTTTAAAATTTGCTTTGTCCAGTTTTGCTTTTTCAAAATTGAAACCCGCCAAATTCATTCCAGAAAAATTATATTTTTCAAAGCAAGCTCTTTGATAATCCTTTACTTTTATGTCAAACCGAATTTGTCTTTCATCATCGTTGTCATCTGCTTTTACGACTACAGATGAGGAAAGGAAGATGATAATGAATAAAGCAAACAAAATTTTCTTTTTCATATATACTCCTTTGACCTTTATTTTATTATAGCGCATCTTTCTCTTCTTTTTTAGGCAGCTCGATAACTTTTCCCAAATATTTCGAAATTGATACAGAAAAAGCAACCCTGTCTTCCTGATTGTTGGGTATTATTACCGCTGTTGTGATTGATGTTGTCGGCTCCGGTCTTATCTTGAAGCCAGCAGCAAACGATCCCCATGATTCACTTCGGGAAACCCAATCAGCGACAATACGAAGTTTGTTTGGAATAATCGTCTGGTCAATACCAATCATTGCCCCCGTAAGAGTCGGAAATTGCCCCTGTCCTCCTACAAATCCTCCGGCTGCCAGCGTAGTTCTAGTTTCTCTGATAAGATAAGAACCATGTGCGTATATCATACTGTCAGGTTTTGTTCCCTCTGTAAGAGACGGAGAAATAGAGCCACCCACTGTTATTCTTGCAGAGCGTTTTATGCGAAAAACTTTTTTAGCCGTGATATTCATTTTTACGCTTGTTTTGTCTTCAATTGTTGTTCCTGCCCCTACTGAAATTTCAGTATCCTTGCCGGTACCAACTATAACCTGCGGTGTTAATGATACAAAACCGTCAGGGCCAAACGGCGAAAATCTGTTTGACTGTTTGAGAATAACTTCTCCACCCGGAATAACGTCTGATGATGGCATTGTGATTATTGTCTGCTGAGCATATACAGACGTACCGGTATAAAAAATTCCTAAAAGTACAAGTATTGTAAGAAATTTTCGCATTTGTACATTATGATAGAAACAATATGTATTGTAAATCCTTGTTTTAAAGATATAAAAAAAGTATCTCCGGCCTTGCCTTTGAGATACTTGAATTAATAACCTTTCATATATAATTATAGAAATTTTTTTCTAATTAATCAATAAAATAATTCGCATTGTAAACATAATATAAGAGGTAATATTTTTAGACAAAAAAAACGAGGGGTTTTGTAATTTCTCCTACATTTTTCAATGTATTTGATTTTACGTTCCAACCCTCGTAAGGTTTTTACACTAGCCGAAACATTAATAACATTATAATTATAACACTTATTTTAAGAATATGCAAATAATAGGATGTGTTTGTTAATCTTTATTACGTTTTCTTAATATTTAAAAAGTCTTGATACACAGTCGTTTTCGAAATATTAAGTGTAAAAATGTTACAATTTTAGTTATAATCTATATATATTCAGGAAAAATATCACAATTTAAGACTAAGAAATATAAATTTATTGAAAATATTCACTGATTTTCTTAATATATGTCTATGCAAGTTTTTTATGAGTTAAATAAAAATCCCGATTTATCAATATGCTTGGGCTTTTTTGACGGTGTTCATGAAGGTCACAAGGTTGTATTGAAAAATACTGTAAATCTTGCTAACCAAAACTCTTTGAAATCTGCAGTGATTACATTCAAAGATCATCCTTTATGCTATCTGCAGAATAGAACGCCTCAATATATTGTTTCTCTTGAAGACAGGCTCTCTCTGATTGAAAAACAGGGAATTGACTATGCATATGTTCTTGAATTTGACGAGAATATTGCGGATTTGATGGCAATTGATTATTTAAAAAATATTTTGGTTGAACATTTTTCACCCAAGTTTATCACAACAGGTTTTAATCATTATTTTGGAGCAAACAAACAGGGCAATGCATCGTTCTTGCGGGCATACCAGAAGGAATACGGATACAAGTTTTTTGAAATACCGCCGATAACATTCAATAATACCCTCATAAGCAGTTCTAAAATACGACAGTTTGTTGAAAGCGGTCGTACTGAGGATGTCTCGGATTTGCTCGGAGAATATTTTTATGTAAAGGGCAGGGTTGTTACGGGAGAAAGAATAGGGAGGACTCTTTCCTTTCCTACTGCAAATGTTCGTTATCCTCAAGATATAATAAAACTTTCCAGAGGGGTTTATGCATCACTGGTTGAGTGCGACGGAAGGGTATACAGAGCAATTACAAATTACGGAAAACGCCCGACCGTTGACGGAAATCATGCTTTGATTTTGGAAGCACATTTGATTGGTTTTGGCGGCAATATTTATGATAAAGATATAAAAATTTCTTTTATAAAAAAATTAAGAGATGAAAAAAAGTTTGCCTCGCTTCCTGATTTGAAGTCGCAGCTTGTCAGAGATGAAGCGGCGGCAATTGAATATTTTGATACACATAAAATTTGAATTACAAAATAGTTGTTATGCAAAGGACAAGCAGGCAGTAAATTAATGATATGTAGCCTGTACAAAAAATCAGTCTTGAGTGTTTTTTTAGCAGATACATAATTTTCTCTCATTGAAGTATATGATTATTAATATTCCAAAAAACATTTGTTCCAGCCAATTAGCCGTCTATCGAAAAACAGATTAATTTGTAAAATTGACCGTAAAAACACTTTAAAACTAAATGAATGTGTAGTAAAATCGAGTAAAAATATTTATGGAGAAATAAAATTATGGCTAATATTATTCAGGGAAATTTAACTACAAACAATGAAAAATTTTGTATAATAATTGCCAGATTCAACGAATTTATCGGTTCAAAGCTTCTTTCCGGCGCAATAGATGAACTTGTCCGCCACGGCATAAAGGAAGAAACTATCGATGTAATCTGGACTCCGGGTGCTTTTGAAATTCCTGTTATTGCAAAAAAAGCGGCAAAATCGGGAAAATATAATGCCATAATCACTCTGGGTGCAGTTATAAAAGGAGCAACCGGTCACTATGATTTTGTTGCTGCAGAAGTTTCAAAGGGCATTGCACAAGTTTCTCTTGAAACAGGCGTACCGGTTATATTTGGAGTATTGACTACGGATAATCTTGAGCAGGCAATTGAAAGAGCAGGAACAAAAGCAGGAAACAAAGGCGCTGATGCTGCAAAATCTGCAATAGAGATGGCGAACTTGACAAAACTTATCTGAAAATATACTATTATCGAGGATAGAATAAAGTATATAAGGAGTTTTTATGTCAATTGATATTATGAGAGCTATTAAAGCACCGTGGCAGAACGGCGGCGGTTTTTGGCGTATGCTTTTGGGTGCTCTTGTATTTAGTGTACCTATTTTAGGTTTTATTTCACAGGGTTATCTTGTGGAATATTTAAAAAAAGTTTCTGAGGGCAGAGAGCAG
>CALVEJ010000017.1 GCA_944326535.1 Candidatus Gastranaerophilales bacterium
TCAATAGTAAAACGAATAAAAAATATGTTTTCAAATTGCACATTGAAACTGAAAACATTAACAAAAGATGTGTTTGAAAGAAGAAATAAATACATTATATTCGACGGGAAGAAAATGCGAGAAAGAGACCTGCCGAATTTTGTAACCGGTCCCAGCGATATTGAGGGAATTACATATAGTAAAGTCAAATTTTATCCTGAAGACGAAGCAGTGATGGCAAAAATGAAAACGGCAAGAGAGCAAATTGAATATAAGAAGAAGTTACTCAAAGCAGGTAAATATATAGATTAAATGAAAATATCACCGGTAATTAAAAAGAATTAAATAACTTTATAAATCAAGCTGCGAACAGGCTGTTCGCTTTCTGAGAAGACAAAAGCATCTTTCATAAATTCTTTTGCAAGAGAAAGTTTTCCCTCATCATTTGCATACAATGTCGCAACGACATCTCCTCTTGAAACTTTTTCTCCATATATTTTGTTCAAATATATACCTGCAGAGTAGTCTATAGAATCGGATTTTTTCTCACGACCGGCACCAAGCAGCTTGCATGCATATGCTGTTTTGTAAGCATCAATATTTGATATCACGCCATCACTTTCCGCAAATATCCTTTCAGCATATTTTGGCTGTGGAAATAGTCTGTAATTATCAACTACTTGCACATTTCCGCCTTGAGATAGTATAAGTTTTTTAAAAAAGTCCAAAGCACGACCTGAATTGACTGCATTTTGTATCATTTGATAAGCTTCTTCCTTTGACCCTGCTTTATTCAGCTCTACCAGTGTCAAAGCAGCCATTTCAAAAGTAAGTTCTTTGATATCAGAAGTCATTGTACCCTTCAAAAATTCAATGGATTCAATAACCTCAATAGCATTGCCTACAGCTCTGCCCAGAGGCTGTTCCATTGAAGTAATTGCCGCATGAAATTTCTTTCCGAGTTTTGCAGCGATATCAACCATCCATTGAGCCAGCTCACAGGCTTTTTCCGGAGTTTTTATAAAAGCACCGGAGCCGTATTTTACATCCAGCACCACATAATCTGCGCCGGAAGCAATCTTTTTGGATACAATAGATGAAGCAATTAACGGCATAGAATCGACTGTAGCTGTCACATCACGCAGTGCATAAAGCTTTCCGTCCGCAGGTGTAAGCCTCTTTGTTTGAGAAGCAATAGCAAGCCCTACATCTTTCACCTTTTCTATGAGTTCCTCTATATCAAGATCCGTCTTAAAACCAGGTATCGCTTCCAGTTTGTCAATTGTGCCGCCGGTATGCCCCAAACCTCTGCCAGACAATTTTGCAATAGGCACTCCGCAAGCAGCAAGAAGAGGAATCAAGATGAGAGTAATTTTGTCGCCGACACCGCCCGTTGAATGTTTGTCCGCAATATGTGCACAATTTTCTCTCAATGGTGAAAGATCGATAATCTCTCCGGAATTGATTATCGCCTGTGTGAGATTTGCTGTTTCTTCAATCGTCATTCCATTAAAATAGACAGCCATTAGCCAGGCAGAAACCTGATAATCTTCCGCCCTGCCGTTCATCAAAGAATCTATAATAAACTGAATTTCCTCTTTTGTATGTTCATATCCTTTTTTCTTTTTTTCAATAAGGTCTACAAATCTCACAAAGCACCTCTTTATTTGTGTATAAATATTATTTTTAAAATATCATAAACCCGTTATTTTTATAAATATATAACAATTTGTAATAGATTATTCCAAAATCAAATATTCTGAAAAAAACATCCGATTTGTGCTTTTGCACAAGATAAATTTTTTAATGGCAAAAACTTGCATCGCCTATATCAGAACATCTGGAACTATAGTCTCCGTATCCGCCTTTTACTTTTCTTATTCGTGTATAATCCAAAGTATTATACCTAAACGGCATTACATCAGTTTTGTGCACGTTTTGATTTGAATAAACAGCCCTTGAGTGTTGAATTTTTTGTCTGTCATTGTTTGCATACCAGGCTGATGAAGAATATGCGGAGCTGTTATATTTTGAAGCATTTGAATAAGAAGACACATTTGTCATCTGTTTCCAGTTTCCGGAATAATTACCGTCATCATCAAACATAGATGGCGATGCATATGCACACATCTCCGATAAAAACATACATAAAACTATAAATTGTTTAACTTTTTTACCGTATACAAACATATTGAACAAAATTAAAAATTATAATATTATACTGGTTATTTTAGCACAATTTAAAACACAATTTACGGAAAAACCAGATACATGATAAAACTTTACCAATCAGATATAGAAAAATTTAAAGAAGTATATAAGGATATGTCCTCGCAATTTCCGGAAAATGAAATGAAGACCTTCAAAAAATTTGAACAACTTCTAAAAACAGGCTCATACAAATTATTTACAGCCCAAAATTCTTCAGAAACGTCTGTAGGATACTGTCTTTTATATACAGGATCAAAGTCAAAAATACTGTGGCTGGATTACATAGCAGTATTCAAAGAACAACAGTCAAAAGGTTACGGAAAACAAATATTTAACGCCATAAAAGAGACATTTCAGGAATATACCGGCATCTATCTTGAAGTAGAAAAACCGGACTCCAGCGAACCAAATACACTCAGAAGAATAAAATTTTATGAAACACTTGGAGCAAAAAGAATACAATGCAAATATATTTACCCCAATGATACAGGCGGATTGGAAATGGATTTATTCTTTTTGCCGATAAAAGGGCTTATTCCCAATTCTATACAAACAAAGACAGCAATACTTGAGATATTTAATGTCCTGCACAAAGATGTTTCTAATCTGAATGAAATTTTAACAAAACTGGTCATTTAGTCTGCTGCAATTTTGTAGACAAATTTTTCGGAATAGAAAAACCGAACATACAAGTCTGATCTTTCCAGCTTTTTGCAAATATCTTTCCTTGATGCAGTTTTATAATTTTTCTTGACAAATACAGCCCCAGTCCGGTACTTGCTTTATTTGATTTTGCATATTTGACGGTTTTGTATTTTTCAAAAATTTCTGAAAGACGTTCATCGTCAATGTAATGACTGTGATTTTTCACTTCAAAATTTATATTATTTCTTTTTTCACTCAGGTATACAATTACTTCGGATTTTTCAAATCCATGGATAATTGCATTTGAAACAAGATTCGTCACCGCACGTTTGAGCTGAAGTTTGTCCCCAAAGATATAAGGATTTTTTAGTTCGGACTTCAAAACAATTTTTTGCTCTCTGCCGTCTGCCAATCCGGCAAGCTCTTTGCAGGTTTCGTTAACAATTTCAAAAAAGTCAAAATTTTCAACAGTTAGTTTGAGTTCGGAAGCATCGGATTTGTACGTTGCAAGAATAGTTGAAATCATATTATACATATAAATATTAGAGTTTTTTACCTGCAAAATCATATCTTTCTGCTGATCATTCAACTCTCCCAGACTTCCCCCGAGCAGCAAATCCATTACAGTTAGCTGAGCTCTTGTTGGTGTTTTCAAATCATGTGTAAGTGTTGCTACGAAGGTATCTCTTTGAAGTTCAAGTTCTTTTTCTTTGGTTATGTCATAAATTATTACAATAAGCCCGAGAATTTTTTGGTTAGGTCCGATAATTGGTGATTTTGAAACTCTATACCAAATATTTTCTTTTTGAAGATTGGGTATTTTAAATTCTGAAATCAATGTTTTTTTGCTGTGTATTACAGAAATATCTTCATCTTTAATCTTTTCTGCACAATCTTGAATATGCTCATCGGCAAAACATTTACCGACAAGATCCTCGCTTTTTACTTTAAACAATTCCGCAAACTTTTGATTTCCCGCAACAAACAGTCCGTCAACATCCTTAAGGTAAATAGCAAACGGCAAATTGTTCATTATACTGCTGAGTTGTGCATTTTGAATAAGAATTCTTTCCTTTAAAATATCAACTTCGGTAGTGTCTTGAACATAGCCGAGTATTGTTCCGTTACCCGCATAATCATCGGACTGGGGAAAATATGCATTGTATACACGAACCTTTCCGTCTTGATATTTTTTTGCAATTCTGTAAGATACTGACTCAGCAGAATTTTTAATATCTTCAAACTTCAGATTTTTTTGTTTTAATGACTCCAATGAAGGGGCATCTATTATATCTCCGTACTTTTTAAATATTTCACAGAGAAGCTCCGCCTGCGATTTGTATTTCTTTGACAGTGACGATAAAAGAAAACTTTTTGTTACCGCAATATAAATTGAAGAAAGAACAACAATCGCCGCAGCACAAGCAATTTTATTAAAATGAAAACTCCAAATAATAATCAAACCTAATAGGCAAAATATAAAAGTTAAAATTACATAAAAAGATATACGAGATAAAAAAATTTTATTCATCTGTGCCCTATTCCATAATTTTTGTTGTTATAGCTTTGACTACAGCACTAACTCTGCAGGGAACAGACAATTTATTCAATATATTTCCAACATGCGCTTTTGCCGTATGTGCGCTAATATGCATTTCTTTTGCTATTTCAGTGTTGGACTTGCCTTCAATAAGCAGTGACAGTGTTTCTTTTTCTCTGGATGTGATATTTACATCCACATCTCTTGTATAAAGATTATTAAAATCAGTTGAATTGGGCTTTGGCATAGATTTGTTTGCAACATACGAAACTGCCGGATGAAGCCAGAGCGCTCCTTTGTAAACATCTTTCAAAATATGATTCCATTCATCAGATTCAACATCTTTGATACAGTATGCGCTTGCACCGGAAGCAAGTGCAGCAGAGACTTCATCTTCATTTTGATGAGAAGTCAGAACAACAACTTTAGTCTGCGGTGATTTTTCCTTTACAAGTTTTGTTGCTTCAAGTCCGTTCATCCCTGGAAGTCCCAGATCCATTACAACAATATCAGACGGCTTTCTGTTAAATGCGGAAAAAAAGTCCTCCGCACAGGAATAATCCCCAAGTATTTCGAAATCATCATCCTGACCTATTATGTGCAACATAGATTTTCTCATAAGTGAATAATCTTCGACCATGTAAACAGTAATCTTCTTTTCAAAATTCAAAATATAAATCTCCTACTCGTGAATAAAACAATAATATTTAATAAACAACAAAAAGGTATTACCTGACTGGGCATCTTTTAATTTATTTAATCATATTTTGTTAAACAAATTATCTGACTTTTATACAAAAATTTTATTACATATAAGTAAAAATCTACAATTTTTGATTTATTGACAGTATTAAAAAGACTACTATACTTGAAATATACTAAAATTTGTCTGAATTTAGCACAGAAATAATAATATTAAGAAAATTTAATAAATCCGACCATCGGTCAAAGTCTAATGAAATCAAAATAGCGTCAAAGCGCTAAAGGAGGAAAAATGAAAAAAAGACTTTTATCATCGCTAATGATTGGAGCAATGGCATTTACGCTCGGTTCATTAGTTTCTGCACCTTCTCTTGCACAGGAAGGTTGTCCTTTGAAAGACAACGCACCAAAATGTGAAAAGCCCGCTCCTGGAGAATTTCACAGACCTATGACACCGGAAGAACGTGCAAAATTCAGAGAAGAGAAAAAGGCAGAATTTGAAGCCAGACTTAAACTTACTGATGACCAAAAAGCACAGTTAGAAAAGATCAAAAAAGAAGAAAAAGCAAAACTTGCTCCTTATGCAGAAAAAATGAAAAAAGAAAAAGCAAAAATGGACAAACTTTTTGAAGAACAAAAAGCAATCAGAATGGACAGCATGAAGAAATTCGAAGCTACATTAACAGAAGAACAAAAAGCAGAACTTGAAAAAATCAAAGAAGAAGCAAAAGCGGAAATGAAAAAATTTGCTCCTCCTATGGGTCCTGACGGAAGACCGCTTCCCCCAAGACACCACAAACCAATGTGCCCTCCGGACTGCGGATGCGGATGCCATCATCCGGAACAAACTGCAGATCAACCGGATTGCAAATGCCCATGTCATTCTGAAACAAAATAACTAAAGCTTTGCTATAAAAAGTGGTATTTCACATTTGTGATTTACCACTTTTTAAATACAAAAAATACAGCCAGTATTATAAATAAAAAGCCGACTATGTAATTCCATTTCAAATTTTCCTTCAAATAAAAAACAGAGAAGAAACAAAAAACAATCAGTGTAATAACTTCCTGCATTGTTTTTAAATGAGCCGCATCATAAAATTCATGACCTATTCTGTTTGCGGGAACCTGAAAGCAATACTCAAAAAGAGCAATTCCCCAGCTGGCAAAGATAACAATCCACAAAGCGGTGCCCTTGAATTTGAGGTGCCCGTACCAGGCAAATGTCATAAAAATATTCGAAATTGTTAAAAGAATTACAGGTAAAAATTGTCTTAATATCATAATAAAAAAATAATAGCAAAAAATAAAAAAATAATTTATAATTCATAAAATATAATACCAGATGAAAGGAGTTTTTTAATGAAAGACATCAGAGAAATCAAAGATTATCAAATAGTTCTTCTGGGCTTGATTATTGCTGCAGGTGCAATAATTTCGACATTTTTATTTTCACATGCTGTTGTTTCATACCAAAGACTCCAAAATCAGGCGCTTACGGTAACAGGCTCCGCCAGTCAGGATATAAAATCAGATCTTGCCGTATGGAAAGGATACTATGAAGTAAGAAGCAAAGACCTAAAAGCAGGTTATGCAGAAATCAATGCGGATAAAAACAGTGTAAAATCATTTCTTATCGCAAACGGCATGAAAGAAGATGACATAAAATTCAGCCCTGTTTCTTCTTATCCCGTATACAAAAAACTGCCAAACGGATACAATTCAAACGATATCGACGGATACAGACTGTCACAGAATGTAGAAGTTTCTTCTTCCGATGTCGAAAACATATCAAAACTCTCACAAGATGTAGCAAAACTTATTGAAAAAAATGTTGAATTAACGTCAAACAATGTGGAATACTACGTCTCAAATCTTAATGAAATTAAAGTAAAAATGCTTGCTGAAGCAACAAAAGATGCAAAACAAAGAGCAAAAAGCATGGTAGAAAGTACAGGCGGTCACATTGGAGTAATGAATTCCGCAAAAATGGGAGTATTTCAAATTGTTGCAAAAGACTCCACAGATGTTTCAGACTACGGCATCTATGACACAAGCGCAAAAGACAAAAAAATTAATGCTGTTGTAAATGCAACTTTTACAATAAAATAGCAATATGAAAGAAATAAAAAACGTTATTATTTGCGGACTCGGAGCAATAGGCTCAATTTATGCCACAGCAATTTCAAAGAATAAAAATATAAATCTGAAAATTTTGCTGGATAAAGAACGTATAAAAAAATATGCCAAAACTCCAACAATCTTTAACAGCAAAGAATATACTTTTGACTACATCACAGCTGACAGAAACGACTTCTCGGCAGACCTTATACTTATTGCAACAAAAAACAGCGGTCTGAATGAAGCAATACAAAACATAAAAAACTTTGTATCTCAAGATACAATTATTATTTCACTTCTTAACGGAATTGAAAGTGAAGATAAAATTGCAGAAGTTTACGGAAAAGAAAAGGTTTTGTATTCGTACTATATAGGACACACAAGTACAAGGACGGGAAGAAGTATTACACATGACGGTGTTTACAAAACAGTTTTTGGCTGCAAGGACAATACTTTTTTGAACGACAAGGTCAAATGTGTCAAAAATTTCTTTGACAAAACCAACATTAACTATGAAATACCTGAGGATATGGACTATGCAAGATGGTGGAAATTTCTGGTTAATGTGGGCTACAATCAGGCATCAGCCGTGCTCAGGGCATCTTACGGTGATTTTCAAAACTCACAAAGAACAAACGATGTTGCCGTTAACCTAATGAGAGAAGCTGAAAAAATTGCAAAAGCAGAGGGTGTAAAGAATACAGAAAAGATGGTTCCGGATGTTCTTAAAACAATTGAAAAAATGCTGCCGGAAACAAAAACATCAATGCTTCAGGACATCGAGGCAAAAAGACAAACAGAAGTTGATATATTTGCGGGATATGTAAAACGGCTTGGTGAAAAACACGGAATACAGACACCTTACAACACACTGTTTTATGAACTCATAAAAGCCATTGATGAAAAAAATTCAATATCTTTATAAACTTATCATCCGTTTGTTCCTGTTGCCTGTGCAGTACCTCTTAGCATTACCATTCCGTTACAAGGCATGATTGCATCTTCTTCAATAATTTCACCGATACTGTCCGCAACAATTGTACCCGATTTCGGATTTTTAACTGAATCAATGTGCCCCTTGATATCAGCTTCAACACCAGAATACTCGAAAGATAAATCAGTATTTTCCATTTCACAATTTATAAGTTTTAAATTTTTACAGTAGCACAGCGGCTGCGTTCCGATAATTCTGCAATTTACCAGAGTTAAATTCTCAGAAAACCATCCCAGATATTCACCTTTTACAACAGAATTTTCAACAAGAACATTTTTGCTGTGCCAGAACGCATCTTTTGTATCAAGATTTGAATTTGAAATATGCAGATTGTTCATATACTGAAACGAATATTTTCCTGTCATATTTAAGTTGTCTATCACTACGTTGTCAGTTTCAAACAGAAAATATACAGAGCTTATTGAAGAATTTGATATCTGAATATTTTTGCATTTCCAACCAAATTCATCAGAAACAATCCGTGAATTTTCAACTCTGACATTTTCACATTCACGCAGACATTTTATACCATTGATACTGCAGTCCCTAATTATTCCGTCAGAACAATACCACAAAGGCGCTCTTGTTTTGTCATCCATTGAAGAATTTTCAATACTGAATTCGTGAGCATGCCACATCGGATAGCGTAATGAAAAAGAACAGCCTTTTACATTGTAATTTCGCCCTTCTTTAAGCACCGACTCGCCGTCTGCCTCTCCTGCAAATGTACAATTTAAAACATCTGTATTTTTTATATTGTAAAGAGCTCTTTCTTCATCAAATGTTAAATCTTTTATTTGTTTCGAATTTCCAATGTTAAGCTTTTTGTTTATATCTTTTATGTTCATACACATGATCCTTTTAAAGTCTTTATTCAATATTCATTGCAAAAAAACATATCTTATATACCTATATACATTATTAATCATTTTTTAAAAATAGCAAATACTTATATTGAATAAGATATTATGCTTTTCGAGCATAATTGTTTATATAGAAATTATTCTAAATAACAGCTTATACAAGGTAAAACAAGGGAACACAATTTTGTTGACTTTAGGTCATTGACTTTTAGTCAACATCTGATATACTGAAGAAAAATACGTAATAAGGGTTCAAAACATGAATAAAAGAAAATTAGCAGCACAAACAACAAAAAGAAAACTTATTTCAACAGCGTTAGACTTAATCAAAGAAAACGGTTTTGATGCAATAAATGTTGAAGATATTACAAAAAAAGCAGGTGTTGCAAAAGGAACTTTTTATACATATTTCAAAAGAAAAGAAGACATTGTTCTTGAAATAAGCAGAACTCCATTTAGTGAAATTGCTCAAGAACTGCAGGACATGAAGGATTTAAAAATAATAACAAAACTCAGTCACTACTTTCACAGGTTTATGGAATGTGTAGAGTCCTGCGGAATTCACGTATGCCGCCAATGGACAAGGGATGTTTTGGATCCGAACAATGTTCCGGAGAACAAAGACGGTCAAAAATGGGCTTACGATGTTGATATGCTAAAAGGAATTCTTGAAGATGCCGTTAAAACAGGTGAATTGAAGGAAGGTACGCCTGTAGAACTGCTGACTCACATTATTATAAGCGAACTTTACGGAATGATGACCTGCTGGTGTATGTCCGACGGAAAGTTTGAGCCGTTGGAATGGACGGATAAATTTTGTAACGTCCAACTAACTGCAATATTTGAGCAATATTTAAATTAGCTAAAAACAGAAAGGACAAAATCATGAAATATAGAAAATTAAGAGATATTGAAGTATCCGCTGTTGGTATGGGCTGTATGGGATTCAGCCACGGTTACGGAGCAATTCCGCCGGAAGAAGAATCCATTAGACTTATACACAAAGCCTATGATTTGGGATGCACTTTATTTGACACAGCAGAGGCTTACGGACCTTATATTAATGAAGAGCTGGTCGGCAAAGCAGTAAAACCATTCAGAGATAAAATCATTTTGACCACAAAATTTGTTCCGGTATTTCAGCCGGGACAAGACATTCCTGAAGGCAAGCTAAGCAAAAAAGGCGTGACAAATGCGTTGAATGACTCATTAAAAAGGCTGCAGACAGATTACATAGATATTTATTACGAGCACAGAGTTCCGCTTGACAGCAATATTGAAGAAGTTGCAGGATGGATGGGCGAATTTATAAAAGAAGGAAAAATCCGTGCCTGGGGACAATCACAATCAACAGAAGAACAGATAAGAAAAGCCCATGCAGTAACACCTTTGACCGCTATACAAAGCGAATACTCAATGATGGAAAGAATGTTTGAAAAAGATGTTATTCCGACTTGTCAGGAGTTGAATATCGGTTTTGTTGCATTTTCTCCTATGGCGTCAGGGTTTTTAAGCGGAAAATATAACAAAAATATGGAATACAAAGGCGATGATGTAAGACGTGTGATTACTCGATTTAACCCTGAAAATGTTGAAAAGAACCAGCCGCTTTTGGATTTACTGCACGCTGTTGCCGACAAAAAAGGTGTAACTCCTGCGCAATTATCTCTTGCGTGGATGCTCCATAAATATCCCCACGTAGTACCGATACCGGGCATGAGAAAAGACGAAAGAGTAATAGAAAACCTCGGTGCGGCAGATGTAGTATTGAGCGATGAAGAATTTAACAATATAGAAACTGAATTGAACAAAATCACGATTTACGGAAACAGGACTGACGAAGATATTCACAAACTCGGTTCTGTAAAGGCTCGTGAATTTAAAGATTAAGAAAATTTTTAAAATTTATTTGTAAAAATAAATTGATTGTACATTGATAATATTTATTATGTTAAACAGTGTTTAATAAAATTATATCAGGGCTCCGCCCCGAACCCCGTTTTAGATTCTTCGCTGCGCTCAGAATGACATGGTGTTGTCATCCTGAAGGAGTGAAACGACTGAAGGATCTTATGTATTTTAGATTCTTCGGTCACTATGTTCCCTCAGAATGACGGAAAGAGTAGGTTGGACATAGCGGATTTTGAGCGGGCACAAGGCTGCCCAACAAAAGGCAATTAACACACAAAATTACCAATAAAAAAGGAGAATAAATTATGCAGACAGTAAAATTAAACACCGGTATTGAAATGCCAATCTTAGGTTTCGGAGTATACCAGGTACCTGACCACAACGAATGCGAACGAGTCGTGTCAGAAGCACTGGAAACAGGATACAGACTTATCGATACTGCTCAAGCATACTTTAACGAAGAAGCCATTGGCTCCGCTATCAAAAAAAGTGGTATTGACAGAAAAGACATTTTTCTTGTCACAAAAGTATGGGTATCAAACGGCGGATATGAAAAAGCCAAAGCTTCAATCGATGAATCTTTAAGAAAATTGCAGACAGATTACCTTGACTTAATACTGATTCACCAGCCGTTTAACGATTATTACGGAACCTACAGGGCAATGGAAGAAGCTTACAAAAACGGCAAAACACGTGCCATCGGCGTAAGTAATTTTTACCCCGACAGATTCGTAGATTTGTCACATTTCTGCGAAATACAACCAATGATAAATCAGGTGGAAACCCATGTTTTTCAACAGCAAAAAACAGCTAAAGAAATTATGAAAAAGCACAACACACAGATTATGTCCTGGGGTCCCTTTGCAGAAGGAAAAAACAATTACTTCCAAAATGAAACACTTAAGGAAATAGGAGCAAAACATGGAAAATCCGTTGCACAGGTTGCTTTGAGATTTTTGACTCAAGAAGGTGTTATCGTAATTCCAAAATCCACCCACAAAAACAGAATGGAAGAGAACTTTAATATCTTTGATTTTGAACTTTCTTCTGATGATTTGGACAAAATCAGAGCATTAGATACGGGTAAAAGTCTTTTCTGCGACCATTACAGCCCCGAATTTGTAGAATTTATTGTTAATTACAAAATATAAAAATGAAAATGAAATTTAAAAAATTTGTTTTCATAAAACAGCAAAAATATACAATTTCATCTTGACTGATAGCTGCTCTAATGTTTTAAAATTACGCTAAAAGAAATAGGAGAATAACAAATGAAGAGAATATTAATAATTCTGCTTCCAATAGTATTGATTGCAGGTTTTGTAATTTATCAAATTGCTGATGCAGCAACACAAACCAAGATAGGGGGTCTTATGGACAAAAAAGTTTTGGTAGCATATTTTTCGTGGAGCGGAAATACAAAGTCTATCGCTCAAAAAATTCAAGCACAAACCGGTGCCGATATTTTTGAAATCACACCGGTCACACCTTATCCTGCTGATTACAATGAAACAGCATACGGCATAGCAAAAGAGCAGAAAGAAAAAGGAATTCACCCGCCAATACACAACAAGGACATAAGTTCTTATGATGTGATTTTTGTCGGAACTCCTGCATGGTGGTACACAATGGCGCCGCCGGTGATGACCTTTTTGGCTGAAAACAATTTTGAAGGCAAAATTATTGTCCCCTTTGTTACACACGGCGGTGGCGGCGGCTACACAATAGACAAAGATATGGAAAAACTTGCCAAAGGAGCAAAAGTACTTTCTCCGTTTGTTGTATACGGCAAAGGTAATTCCGGCACTGACAAAGATTTAGCCGAATGGATAAACAAGCTGTAAGTTATTATTAACAAATTAGCCAAGACCTGTGAACTATAACAATTCACAGGTCTTTTTATATCTATATATTTATTATTATTCTATAATATTTCCATTGCCAGTACAAAACATAACAGGACATCAAACATTTGAAAAACACACAAGTTTCATATACAAACAGCAATGTAAAAATCAGAAAATACAAAAAATCAGACTGCAAAAAACTGTCAGATTTGTTTTACGATACAGTTCATTCTGTTAATGCAAAGGATTACACACAAAAGCAGCTTGATGTCTGGGCACCGGTCAATATAAATTTACAAAACTGGAACAAATCACTGGAAGCGAACTACACAATTGTAGCAACAATAGACAATATAATTGTCGGCTTTGGAGATATTGAAGGCACAGGATACCTAAACAGGCTATACGTACACAAAGACTATCAAAGGCAAGGCATAGCGACAAGAATATGCGATGAGCTTGAAAAAGCCATAGATCAACATACATATGAAGTCCATGCATCGATCAGTGCAAAATCATTTTTTGAAAAACGAGGATATAAAATAATAAAAAAACAAAATGTAGAAAAAAGCGGTGTTCTGTTAACAAATTATATTATGAGAAAGATTATAAATAAGTGTTTAAAATAAAAACACCTATTTAATTCCTTTTCCCACTTCTATATCAGGTAAAATATTTTTGTTGGAGCAGCCTCCAACATATAGGCTATGACATTATTAAAATAAATAATGCAAAAGTTTCCGGAAAAGCAAGGTTCGAACTTTCTGAAACTCAATCAGGGCAACAAAAAAGAGCCTCTAAAAAGGCTCTTAATTTAAATGGCGGGACCGACGAGGCTCGAACTCGCGACCTCCTGCGTGACAGGCAGGCACTCTAACCAAACTGAGCTACGATCCCAATCATATTTAATTTTCAAACTTGGAATTGCAGCTCAGTTTGGTTTCTAATTTAAAAACCGTTCGCTTTCGCTCACCTGGGAGCTACGATCCCAATTCATATTCAATTTTCAAACGGATCACCCGTGTAAAAATTATAATATGCTGATTTTTTATTTTCAACAATTATTTTGACAAAAATATTAAAATAAAAAACATATTTATTGTCAACACCAAAATATACACGTATAATCGTATTATCAGGTCAATTTGAATAACGGAGAAACAATGAAAAAGAATTTTATATTTGCAATATTAACGCTAATCTTTTTTGTGTCCATGCCTGCTAATGCGGCGAAATCAGTCAAAGTAACAGCTCTTACAGAGTTTAACTCTCTAACGCCGACTGATCAAATGAAAGTGGTTGTTATAGAGCATGCAGAGTTCAAAAACGGGATTGTTTTTGAAGACGGAACAATACTTAAAGGTGAAATATTTGATGTAAAGCAGCCCAAACGTGCAAAACTTAATGCTTCATTCAAATTCAGACCAACCAGTTACACATACAACGGCAAAACTCAAAAAATAAACGATCCGGAATTTATTGCCAAATATGCACCATATAAAGAGTTGGACAAAGCGGGTATTGCGACTTCCGCCGCTACAACTGCCGGCAGTATGCTATTTCATATTCCTCTTCTTTCGGAGAGTGTTTCTCTTGTCAAAGGTATGTGGAAAAACCAGGAAAATAATCGTCTAAAATCCGGCGTTGTTCAGGTATACAAAGATTCTCCGCTGTCATATATTGAAGAAGGAAAAGATGTTGTTATAACAAAAGACACTCTGTTTGTTTTGAAATTCAAATCCTCAGATGAAGAAGATCTCGATCAGCCGGCAACGACAGAAGGTCAGACTGAAAGCGAGTTACATCCGGAAAAATTGACAATACCAACTCCACAAGACACTGATTCTCCAACAGAAGAAGATAAAAATATAAAACACATAAAATCGCAGCATCCCGATGATGTTTTGAAAGAAGTTGAACTAAACACCAAGTGAAAATATTTTGTAAATCTCTTCATCTGAAAGTTCTGTGATGATTTTTTCACCTTCAAATACAGCAACATTTGCAAGATCTTTTTTGTTGGTAATCATTTCATCTATTTTTTCTTCAAAGGTACCAAGAGTGATAAATCTGTGAACCATGACATTTTTATCCTGACCAATACGATAAGTTCTATCAGTAGCCTGATCTTCAACAGCCGGATTCCACCACAAATCATAGTGAATTACATTTGTTGCCGCAGTAAGATTTAATCCGGTTCCGCCAGCTTTCAATGAAAGAATCATTACATTTGAGTCATCGTTTTCTTGAAAGTCTTTTATTAAATCTTCTCTTTGTGTTCTGTTTAACGAACCGTGGAAAAACAGAGGATTTATGTCCAATTCATCTTTCAAAATAGTGGACAATATACTGCCCATTTCTTTGTATTGTGTGAAAATAAGTGTCTTTTCATTATTTTCAAGAATCTGATTAGTTATTGAAACAAGCTTGTCTGCCTTACCGGATATATCCTTAGAAAGATCACCTGTTTTCAGGTATTGATACGGATGGTTGCAAATTTGTTTTAAGGCGGTAATGAGTTTAAAAATCATTCCTCTTCTGTTTATACCGCTCAGTTTTGCAATATCAGACATCAAATTATCCAACACGCTCTGATACAATGCAGCCTGTGTTTTTGTAAGATAGCAGTATTCATTTAATACTACTTTTTCCGGCAAGTCAGAAATAATGGATTTGTCGGTTTTGAGGCGTCTCAAAATAAACGGAGATATTGCGAGCCTTAATTTTTCAGCCCTGTTTGTCTGCTTGAATTTTTCTATAGGAATAGCATAACTCTTTTGAAAATCTCTGATTGAACCAAGATATCCCCTGTTGATAAAATCAAATATGCTCCACAATTCGGTCAATTTGTTTTCAACCGGAGTACCTGTCATAGCTATTTTTACATCGGATTTTATCTGTTTTACTGCCTGTGTTTGAGAAGTGTCAGGGTTTTTGATATTCTGTGCTTCATCAATAATCAACATTGACCATTTTTGTTTTTTTATTTTCTCTATATCTATTCTCAAGATGGCATATGTCGTAATAACAACATCAGCTTTGGTATCCAGTTCCCTTTCTATTCCGTGATACACAGAAGTTTTCAAAGACGGAGCAAAGTTTTTGATTTCCTTAACCCAGTTTCCAAGAAGCGTTGTGGGGCAGACAACCAAAGCAGGATTTTTCAAGTCGCCTGATTCTTTCTGGTTTAATATAAAGCTGATAACCTGAATAGTTTTTCCAAGCCCCATATCATCAGCCATACAGCAGCCAAAACCCTTTTTGATATTTGTATGCAGCCATTTGAAGCCCCGCTCCTGATACGGACGAAGTACGCCTTTCAAGCTTTCCGGCGGAGGCACATCCTCTGTTTTGGTCAAATCTTTTAAGATATTTGCAAATGCTTCATCATAATCAAAATCATAATCATCCATCTGGGAAGACAATGCCGCATGCAATATTTCCATTTTATTCTTATCAGTGATTTTAGGATTTTTTACCTTTTCAATAAGTTTTGCATTTTCTTCACGATCAATCAAAACATAATGTTCTTTATATTTTATCAGCCCCTGTGCATTTTTTGTCAGCTCTTCATATTCTTCCACAGAAAGCTTGTCATCACCGATTGCAATAGTATAAGAAAATTCAAACAAATCATTCAAAGCGGCATTAGAAGCACCGTTTGAAGCAATTATGTCACGGAGTTCAGACATTCTGGCAGCCTTGACTCTTGCATTGATTGAGGCTCTCGGAGTAACAATATTGTCTATACCTTCGGGCAGTATTACATCTATAGATGCTTTTTGAAGATAATATGAAATCTGTGCAATTATCTTGTACACTTCATTCAAATTCATATTAAGTTCAAACTGATGTTCTTCTGAGTAAAACTCTTCCAGCTCAGGATAATATCTGGCTACATACGTAAGCTGCTTTTCTATCAAATCAACTATTTCCTGATTTGTATAGTTTTTAAAGCTTACTGTTTCCGCATAAACATCTTCTATTCTAAACTTTTCTCCGGTATGAATATCTTTAACGTTGATTTTTAGCTGGTAGTCTTCATCCGTAAGTTTCAATATCTCAAATTCAGGCAATATACTGTATTTTCCGATATAAATTTCATCAAGCCACTCTGAAATAGCTATTGCATAGTCATTTGAGCGGAAGTATCTTTTGTTCCATGCATTTTTTATAAAATATACCGCAGATTTTGCATCTTTAAATTTTGTCGTTTTAATATGCAAAAATTTAAAAATCACATAGTTTAAATAACTGTCAAGCAGGTTGTTTATATTGTATTTTTCAGAATTTTGGATAAAACTTTCAGGAAAAGCCGATTTTAACTCATTTAATGCAAAAGTAACATCCTTATTCTTTTTGTAAAACTCGTATTTTATTTTGAAAAGTGTATCCGTATATTCAACAACAGGTATAAAATGCAGCTTTTCAACAATTTTCAAAATAGTATAGCTGAATTTGTTGAGGTAATTAAAACTTTCCGACCCATCATCAAAATTTAGAATTTCATTAAAACTGGTAAAATAATCAAAAATAATATCCTGCTTTATTACGTAGCCAATCATTTCTTTTGGCTCTCCGTTAACAGATATTTCTTTTATTTCAGAGCGAAAACGATACAAAGAACCTTTTGACTTTGCATAAAAATCAAAGTTGTTTGTCGGAGTGACAAAAAAATCGCCGTTTTCAAGCAGGAAAAAATCCGTATTGCGTAAAGGGGTATTTTTTCCTACAAAAACATCCTCAAATTCATCTTCGAACAACTGATATATAGTACTCAACTGCAGACGAAAATCCTTATTTTCCATTCCAACGGGATTTTCTGTCAAATTTAAAAACAACTCATCTATATTATTTTTCTTTATATTAAGACCCATAAAATAATGTTTCCGCACTTTTCTATCAATTTGTGATTATAACAAAAAAGCAGACGAAAACAAAACAAAAATTTCAATCAATGCTGTCTCTGATAAAATCGACGGCGATATTCAACTTTTCATCATTTATTTCATGATCGCTGCCGTCTGTTTCAATATAACTAATATTCGGTTTTGAAGAGTTAACAAGATATAGTTTTCTTGAAAATTCGGCAGGTATTGTTCTGTCATTTTTTGTATGAATAATCAAGACAGGCGATGCTATTTTCTTTAAAGCCCTTTCATTGTTAAATCTGTTTTTGATAGGAATAAGAAAGTCAGGAAGGTTTTGAAGAAGTCTCTTTATAAAATCGGGAAGATTTAGCTGCTGAGAAATATTTCTGATCATATCAGCAGCCTTGTTAAAAGGATTAATCAAAACAACAAAATCAGAATTTATTCTGGAAGCAAAATCGAGAGCCACCGCTGCACCCATAGAATGACCGACTATACCGATATTTTCATCCGATACTCCTTTTTTATGCAAATAACTTCTAACGAGAAACGCATCTTTCAGGGCATTTTTTTGACAAAACACCCCCTCGCTTTTTCCTCTTCCGCTGTAATCAAAAGCAAAAACACCACATCCCTGTTCAATAAATCTAATATATGCCTTTTGCAATGCAGGATTAGTTTTCTCGCTGCCTATACCGCAAAAAACAATAATATACTTTTTTGATTGATGAGGATTGATATCCCAGCAGTCTATGTAATGACCGTCATTATGCTGAAGCAAAACATTTTTTATCTTACCGTCAAGTTCGTGAATAATAGAATTTTTTCTATTCTTTGTATACTCACCCTGATTTTTATAAAAAGTCCGTTCATATTTCACAACGCTTAAATAGCACATAACAATTTTAAAGTTCTTAAACAAAGAACTTTGAATTTTTTTTGTATAAAAATCTTCATTATTCAAAAAGTTAATACATTCCCTGACCGTTTCCGCTGCCATAACAAAAACCTCCAATGTCTCCTTGCAACAGTTTAGCCTATATTAAAATTTTTTTGTACAAATCCGATATTTCCAAAAAGCAACAAAAGACTTGACGGTTTTTAAATTAAAATACATAATAAGATACCAAAGTTTTCTGGAAAAATATTAGTTTTTGTTAGGAGAAAGAGTTATGAAAAATTTCAAAAGACTACTGGCTTGTACGATTGCACTGTCAGCTACGGTAACTTGTGCTTTCGCAGCTAATGAAGCAGCTACACAGAAAATCGAAGCCTATGCCCATCCTACAATGTTCGGTTCCCAATCACAGGAAATGTCAACTGCTGATTCGACATACATTGTAGGCGGCAAAATTTTAAAATCACAAAACCAAATCGGAGTTATAAACAAAGACAAAGTTCTTGTTGATTCCTGGGTTAAGGATGTAATGTCTTTGATAAAAGACCAGCAGCCTTTTGCCAGCGGACAGGTATTTAATCCCAAAATGCCCGTACTTCGTTCAGAACTTGCCGTAATTTTGTCTGAAGGTTTCGGCTTAACTGACAAAAAAGTTTCAAAAGCATACAATGATATTTCATCTGACTACTGGGCAAAAGATTGGATTTACGGAGCATTGAATTCAGGCGTTATGATCGGATACCCTGACAACAAATTTCGTCCTGATCAACCGGTAACAAAAGCGGAAGTATTTGCAACAATCGCACAATTGATAAATGTTCCGACAGACAGAAGCCTTATTGTTCCTCAATTCAAAGGCAAAGATATCAACTATATTCCAAAATGGGCTATAGCTCCGACAAAAGAAGTCGTTGCATCAAAATTGCTTGAACAGGTACCGGACTCTGACAGAGTTAACAACAATGAATATCTTTCAAAAGAACAGGTTGCATACCTTGTAGGTTCTTTAAGACAAGACTGGGCATACAAAAATTCTATCAACAAAGATTGCAATGCTCCTGATTGTATCAAAAACTACAAACCTACAGCATTGAATATCAAACTCGAAGACAGATTGTCAGCAAGACAATCAAATGCTGGAGACAAATTCAGCGCAAAAACAACAAAAGATGTGACAATCAACGGTCAATGCTTCAAAGCCGGTTCACTTGTAAAAGGCGAAGTTGTTGAAGTAGTAAGACCGGGAGTAAAAAATCCGGGATATATCAAAGTTAAATTCACAAAAATCAAAAACGGTGATCAGTGTGTTGAATTTCCGAAAAACATTTCACAGGCACAGGCTGATGTAATGAAAAATCCTAACATACTGGCTAGACTTCTCGGCTTCCCATTCAGCGGAGCAGCAAGAATAGTTGGTATTGTAGGAAGAACAGCAGGTTCCGGTGTTGATGTTGTAGGTAACGGACTTGAACAATTCGGAGACAATCTTTCTAACGTATTCGTTGATACATTGTCATTGAAACCCGTTTCAGGTGTTAAAAATGTAGGAAATGCTGTTGTCACAGTAGGCAAAGGTATCTTTGATATCTGCAAATTGCTTGTCAGCGGTACATTCGGTATATTCTATGAAGTTACCGACGAAGTCAGATACCTCATCGTTCCTGCATATTCAAATGCATCAAGCCTGAATCCGGGCGAAGAACTCACAATTATTTACTAATTTTAGAGTTTAAAAAAATCCAAAAAGTGAAACAAAATGTTTCGCTTTTTGGATTTTTGATATATAATTTGTGCGTAATAATAGTTGGAGGAAAAGATTATGCAACTTTTCAAGAAAGAACTTGCTCACACTTTTATGCAAAAACTGTTTGCAGCTTCTTTAATTTTATTACTGGGTGCACCGTCATTTGCGGCTGCAAGCAATGATATCATTGCGCAGGAACATATGTTTAAAGAAAAAGGTGCAACATCTGACATCGTAAACATAACAAACACAAACAACATTGTCACAAAAGGAAACGTATTTCAAATTATTTTTGACTCAAAATTATGGTCTGAAAAAGTTAAGGCAGGAGAAAGAGTAAACTTTAGCGTTCCTGAATCTATATATACACAGGAAGGCACACTGCTTATCCCAAGCGGTTCAAAAGTTGTTGCTACAATCCTGAAAGTACAAAAACCAAAAGTATTCAATAAAAATGCAAGGGTTTATCTGAACTTTGAATGCATAATCTTCCCTGACGGTTCTGCAATGGTAATGGAAGCAAAACCATCAACAAAAGACGGTGCATTAAAAGAAGGTCCCTGGATGACAGCAGCAAAAATTGCCGGTTCTACAGTAGGTCTTGGTGCAGTAGGTGCGGGTGCCGGTGTCGGCTTTGCGTTTATACCTAATCCTGCAAAACTCGGAACAGGTTTTGCAATCGGTATTCCTGTCGGTTGTGCGGTTGGTTTGATTACGGGACTTGTTACACCGGGACTCAAATATCACGCAAAAGCGGGAGAATCTATAAAAATTATTTTGTGTCAGGATTTGTGCCTGAAAAAAATACAGAACAAGTAAGAAAACAATAGAAAAACAAAACCGGTATATATTACCGGTTTTGTTTTTTCAATAACTAGCAAAAATTTTTATTTACGTATTTTATAAATGGGGTATATTCAAGAAGAGGTAATTATGCTGATACAAAACAATAGCCATCACGTAAGTTTCTCAGGTTTAAAAATAAATACATGTTTAAATACCAATAATTTGGAAAAACTAAATACATTTTTGTCGGAAAAGAAAAATGTTGGACTAATTTCAGAACTCGAAAAAGATTTTCAAACAGATGTTGTTATCTATAAAGATCCGTCAATTCTAAATCTTGAACACCGAAAATACGGGAATATCACAAACTATGGTGCCAAACCTATAAAGGCAGAAGTTTTTGGGGAAAGAGCAGCAGAAATAAAAGAGAATTTGAACAACGCAATAAAAAAAGCAAAAATTACCTGGGACAAAATACTTGAACAAACTCGCCTTAATTAATCTAGTAAAGCCAAAAGCTATGAAAATTCTCCCCATATCAACCTATAGAAACCAACCGAATAATAAGATATCAGCCCCCCAATACAGCGGGAATTTCAATACAAACATATTGCACAGTGATATGTTTGTGAAAACGGTGCCTTCAAAAAAATTGTCATTTGGTGCAAACTTAACTTTTGCAGAAAAATTTGTTCCGTTTAGAAAAGATTTTTTAAAGTACTACAGAGAAAACAAAATCCTTACTTTTGATGAAATTGAAAAAATTATACAAAAATACTTACCTGATATGAAAGTAAGAAATCTGGCTGAAATACAAAATACGGGTAATGTACATGACAGAACTGCAGCATACTTTAAAAATGATATTCTTATTACATCTGAAATGAAATGTGAAACGGGAAGTCAAGAAATATGCTTGAACCCTCAAAAATCAGACAAACTTGAAGATAAAATTACACTTGCCCAAGCTGTAATACATGAAATGACACACGCAATACAAGAAAACTCATCGGATCGGATTTCAAAAGTTAATTGGCTGAATAAATATTCGGGTTCTAACCAAAATCTGCAAGAATTTATAGCAACTCTTCAGATGATGCCTAAATATTATTCAACAGTCGAATACAACATGAACTTTCCTTTATCTAAATATATGCAAAAAATTAACGAGGTGCCGCTGCCGGTAAACAATGCCGGAAAAAGGGAAATTGACAATATATATGTACAGATGAAAGGAGTTCCTCTAAATACATATATAGATTACCTGATAATGGAAATTGGTCTTCATCTTGGTATACAGAATTTTAGCCAAAAAAATCAGAAGAGACTTCTTGAATATCTTGCACATGTTTCAGCAAAAGAAAAAGAAGCCTATGCAAATCAAATTGATTTTGCAAAAGAAGCCATGAATTTAAAAACACCTGTAGACCTTGATTTAACAAGAAATCTCTACTCAATGTTTGCAGAAAGATGCAAATATTGGGCTGATCGTGTTCAATAGAAAAACTGCATATTACTTTTCCAAAAACATTTTTTGAAGCAGTTCCTGAGGAGTTTTCACATCAACAATATCAAAGCTGCTTAAGCATTCATTAAAACGTTTTATTTCTTTTTTATATACGTAATCAATTCCTGCAACTTCTTTCAAATGCTCCGGTTTGGTAGAAACATACTCAGCAACTTCATCGTAGAAATTTTTACTATTAAATATATTTTTTATCTTTTGAAAAATAGAGTGATCTTTATTAACTTTTGAAATTTTTTCCAAAAAGCTTTGATTATCCTTCTTTTTTGTCAGGACAATAATAGAATTTTTGTCTATATAAGACAAATCAATTCCATGTCTTTGGGAGTTTTGTACAAGCCAATCAAAAGAATAATGAAAATCATCTGCAATTTTCTCAAGCTTTTCTTTTATTATAAGCTGCAAAGGGTTCTCTTCAAAAACAGAAGCCTTTTCCTTGCTAATCATTTCATACATAGGTAGGACCTTTTGAACGACTTCGTTAAGGTTTTTTTCTGTATAGTTTAATCTGTACATTCCCCTAAAATTAGGATTATAACTATTGTTAGTCTTTGAGAGTTTCATTGTATTTTTCCGCTAATCTGTCAACACAGTTGTATAAAAACTGTAAAAAAATAATTTGCTATCAAAATTAATCTTTTAAAACGTAATATTATCAGACGATTATTTTTACTTTTAAATATAGTAAAATTTAAAATAATATTTACTATAATTTTTCTTGGAATTACCAGCCCTGCCGTATACTCTGCAGATATTTCATATTCG
This sequence comes from Candidatus Gastranaerophilales bacterium, assembly GCA_944326535.1. GTDB lineage: Bacteria > Cyanobacteriota > Vampirovibrionia > Gastranaerophilales > Gastranaerophilaceae > Limenecus. The sequence goes on from CALVEJ010000017.1 coordinate 23,403, forward strand.
AACGACAGAATTGAATCTATTAATGGTGACAAAGTCACATACGTCGGAGACAAAATTGATAGGGTTGGAGACCAAAAAGTAACCTATATTGGTGACAAAATTTACTCTATAGGAGACAAAAAGGTTTCTTATATGGGTAATCAAATTTATTCAATTGGCGGAGAAAATGTTTCTTACTGGGGAGACAAAATTGACTCTATTGGAAACAGAAGTGTTTCATACAGTGGCAGCCAAATTTCTTCCATAGAAAAAGATACTGAATTATCGAATACTATTCGCAGTAAAACATATTACAATGAAGCTATAGCGCCAATAACAAGTTACAGCACATCAAAAGACAGCTCAAGTTATGATCCGCCGGCAAACTTAATTGACGGTATCATAAAGTTAATTAAGTCTATATAAAAGCGGTTATGTTTTAGATATAAATCGGATTGTACACAAACATAGACTTTCATGTAGTTTAGCCGCAAATTTTATATTTACGAGCATTAAAGTATATATGAAAATCTTTAGTACTGTATATGATTATCAATACAATCATCCGAATTTCACATCACGATCCCCACAAATACGTGATGCCCAGTGGGTTTGCCATATATTAAATACAACATTTCCCCATACATCTTCAAGCAAATTTAAATTAATATTTGAACATTACATACAAAAATCAGATAAAAAATATTCAAATCTCGTCTTTAATAGTTATTCAGATATTAGTAACTTTATTAATAAGCAAGTACAGAAGAAAGACAGTAATTCTCTATTCAATAAAATAAAAAGCCTATTTCAAACACCAGAACAAAAACAAGAAAAAAAACAAAAAGAGAAAATGTTTTCTATAATAAAAAAAAATATCGACAAAATTGGTATACTTCGCAAAGAAGAAAAATCACAATTTGAAAAAGCACTTTATATGATATCTGCGCACAAAGTAGGCAATTGCCAGGAAAATGCAATATTAGCAGAATTTATTATGAAACTTAATGGGATAAAAAATGCACAAAGCTGTATCTTGGTTCAAGAAGGATTGGATCCACATTGTGTATGCATTTTCAATATCGATGACACACCCTATAAAGAAATAATAAAAAACAAAACTCTGATAATAGATCCATGGCTTGGAAAAGCAGATTTTGCAAATAACATGCTAAAATACTACAAAAATAACTGCAAAGACCTTCTTTCTTTTGCTGAAGATAAAGGTATTAAGTTAAACGACATACCTTTTGTACACTTATCAGATGAAGACATTAAAAAATATAAAACACAATTTCCTCAACTTATTTTCAAATCTAAAGATCACAAATTTATGCAAAAGCAAACAAAGAATGACCGATAAAATTTTGCTGAAATTTTCATATTTATTTAATAAAAGGATATACTTGTTTTTTAACAGCGTGTTCCGACACTGCTTTTATACGGATGCAAATACTCATATCTTCTAATATTTGAAGAATAAAGAGAAGTTGCATCAAAGAGAGATACCTGCGCCCATGTTAACGGAGTATGTGTACCCGGTACAAACTTTATTTTCCCTTTTGTATCGGTAACTGCCTGATATGCTTCCGGCACCTTAAACGGCAGACATTTTTTTCCGTTTGCTTTATACGAGTTTTCTCCGGTTATCCTTGCATAGGCTCTGTTTATATATTCTGTTTCTTTGATCAGAGCATAGCTTAAAAGTTTTGCGGTTTCATCATCACAGTATCCGTCTTTATTAATCTTGTCCAGCAGACTCTGTGCGATTTTCCCGTATGATCTCGAAATATCGCTCACCATAAACCATTGTGCTTCTGTTTTTGGCGGAAATTTTTTCGGTGAAGGATGGTATAGCGGTTTTTTATAATCTATATCTGAGTTCATATAAAGATATGTGTCTCCCGTATATCTCAGAATACCGTTATCTCTTACTAATTCTTTTGATCTAGTTGTAGGTGTTTCGAATTTTTTGAGTCTCGCAAATACCTTTTTTGCATTTTTAATTACATCATCATCAAGCTTTTCTGTTGTAAATATAAAGCTCATTGCTCCATCATAGCGCCGTTCTGTAGGAAATTCCCAGGAGCTGTTTGTTTTAATTCTGTATTCACCTAATTTAAGCAGGTCTTTTAAAACTTTTTCATCTTTAAAAACCTCGCCATGTTTTGAATTTAAAAGTCTTTCACGTACTTTTAAAATTTCTTTATTTTCAGTCGGCGTATACATGAGGTTTATTAGTTTTCTAAACGCTTCATTTATGATTGCGACATCGCTTGATGCAGTGGAGTTAAAGGTTTTTTCTTCCCAAGCACCTGTATCTTTTGCGTAAGGATACATAATTTTGGTAAGATATGCCGTTGCATTTGCCATAGATTGAACAGCTTTGTTTGATATTTCACCGGCATTTTTATAACCGTATTCTTTGCCATCACCGATGCCGTCTGTTATTAAGTCACACATTGACTGCAGATATAGTCCCATAGAGTCCAAACGTGTTCTGGCATACCATTTGTGAGTAATATTGTTTTGTGGATTAAATACATGCCCTACACCATTTTTTGCTGTATCAGCCCAATCATGGTTTAATTCAAACAACAATGGGTCGTTTATAATCCTGTCAAAAGCCTTTTGTTGTTTTGCATAATATTGGGATAAATTTTCCATTAACGGTACACATATTTCCGGATGCGAGTATTTTAAAAGCGGCATGAAATTGCAGCTGTCTGTTACCCAGACAAGTTTTGACATAAGCGGATTTTCGCCGTCTTGTATTGCACTTGTCTGTACGAATTTTGTTTTTGGGTCAATGTTAATATCAAAGACACCATTGTTTTTTGCGTAGCCAAAAAGCTTGTCAAATTTTTGAGTGTCGTACATTCTTTCTAATCTTTTAGCTATTTCTTTGTTGTGTACAGGAATTTGATACTCTCCAAAATTTTTTATTTCAGGTTCATAATCGTCAAAAACCTCATGAGATTTTTTATTGTTAAGTGTATGAACCTTGCCAAAAGAAACCGAATCACACTGCATAGGTCTTGTTGCATGAATATTGCTATTTTGATACTGCATACCTGTATTTTGTACATTTTGATTTTTGTACAAATTCAACCCGATTGATTTTATAAACATATTCTCTCCTTTAATTTCCTTTTATTTTAAAACTTAAGATAAATAATTTTGCTAGTTAAGATATAAATTATTTACAAAATTATATATTCAGTTAAAATATTTCCTGCAAATACATCTATCTTGATATGGACATAAACCATTAGTTTTTGTAAGCAGTAACAACAACCCCGTACCCACATGATTTATGATACAAAGTTCTATGAATATTTGGCAGAAAAAGATAAAAAAAATCAGCGGCATCAAGCGCCTCATTTTTTATGTTAATTTAGTATATTTTGTAATAACAAAAATTTTTATGTTTAGACTTAAGATTGTTATAGTTATACTTATTGGAGTATTGTATGTCGATAAGTTTTCAGGATTTAAAAAATCAACCCATTGTTATAAATACGCTCACCAATAATACAAAACAGACCGATAACTCTCTGACAAAAAATAGTCCGGGAGTTAATAAAGACAAAAACAAGCAAAGACTGCTACTTGCTCTATGCGGATTGGCTGTGATTGGCGTTTCAACCTTTTATATTTATAGAAACAGAAAAACACCCAAGAGTACAATAACAGACACTATAGTAGATTATGCAAAAAAGAATTTGCTAAACCACTCTGAAATTAATTCATATATAGAAAATTTATCTGCAGGAGAAAAAAATATTTTCTTAAAAACTTCGGCAATGTTCAGAGACACTCCTTTTTCTTTTGCCAATTATGTAAGAAATAAAGAAAATAGCATTAGCTTTTTAAATAAACTTTTTGCTATAAATGAAGCAAAAACAAATAACTTTCATAATTTTCCCAATGTACTATATTTTTCGGGAGTCAACAATAATACCAGAAAAAATATTGCACAAATTATGGCGGATTATTATGGCGCCGAATATAAACAAACAAAATACACTAAAGGCTATTTAAAAGAGTTTATACAGACTTTAGAAGAATATTCTAAAAATACACAAACTAAATTTTTGTATATTGACGATATTGAGGCGCTTATAGAGGATTTAAACAAATCGAAAAATATAGAATTTTTAGATATATTCAAAAATATTCTCAAAAAAGAAAAAAACAATACAATGCTGGTTCTAAACAAAGAATTAGACAACAAAATTTTTGAACGAAAACAAATAAACTTTGATTTTTCAGAAAACATAAATAAATTCAATTTTGAAAAAAAATTGGCAGAACTGGCAGACAAAGAACAATCAAGAACATTCGCTTTAGATTTTGATATTGCTCAAGATATAAAAATCTACACAGACAAAAAATCTGCATTAGGACTTTCTGAAAAACTTTCTAAAAACAATGTTTGGCTATTTGAAAATAATAAAGATAATTATATAGACAAACTGATGAATACAATCACATCAAGAACAGGCGATAACTATCAAAAAGTAAGTCTTGGCAGTGATTTAAAAAATGTCATTTCAGAATTAAAACAGAGACTGTTAAAATCTCAGGAGTTGTTTGACAGAACTGAGCGCAAAACTTATCTGTATATTGAAGATATAGGCTCAGCAATAAAGGATAAAGAAAATTCTCAGGAGTTTAAAGAGCTGTCAGATTTATTAAAAACAGCAAAAGACAGACATCTTACTGTTGTTTTTGACAAAAATAATGACAAATCTTTTGAAAAATTGCTTGAAGATAACAAACAGATAAAAGTAACCTCCTTTGATTTAGACAAAATAAGAAAAAATCTCTTTGACTTTGAATCCCTCGGCGAAGACGGAAAGCGTTTTAAACAATGGCTTGAAAGATCTGCAGCACTATTGGATATAGAAAAAAGCGGAAGAAAAATCCCTAACTCCAACGGCATTTTATTATACGGTGATGCAGAAAAAATTGAAAAGGCGCAAAATATAATAAAAAATACTCTTGATGTGAATTTTAAAGAAGCAAAATATGACCCAAAACAGCCGTTTGAGTCAATAAAAAAGATGGTTGCAATAGCTGAAAGAGGAGAGGCAGAATATCCTCAGACAAAAAAACGCACCATGATAAATCTTGTAGGATGGGAAGAATTGCTGACACATGAAGAACTTACCGAAAATAGAAGAATGATTGGCAGATTCAAACAGTTTGTGGAACATTGTTCAGAAAGATATCACACCACTGTTCTTATGAAAACAGCCAGACCGCTTGAGGATTTTGAACCGGCTTCAATTGGTTCGCAAAGATTTGAAACTTTAATAAGAATATTATAAGAAAGGAAATTTATGAAAATAAATTTGATACAAAATTCTAATATTGACCGATATTCAAATATGATGACAAACCCTTCTTCAAATGTAATAAAAAATATACCTATATCTTTCCATTCACAGCAGGATGAGTTTAAAAGACAGACCGATCAAACTCAAAAGCCGCTTGATTATGATTATATAGATAAGACATTGTCAAGTTTAAGGATAAAAATGGAGGAACTTTTAGCAAGAGGTGTAAATATAAAAGAATCCAATAATCTATCCGCATTGGAAAGATACAATAATAATTTGATGCAAATCAGGACTGAATACAAAAAAATTATTGAATTGCTAAATCAATGTAATACAAATGAGTTTACCCAAAACGCACAAATTATTGCTAACTTTTTGCAACAAATGGAGCAAATGGAACAAAACAGAGGTTTTAACAGAATTGTCGGGTATGATGAAGTAAAAAATAATTTAAAAAACAAATTTATTTTTGATTCTATACTTAAAGACAAAATTTCTGATGATACCCGAGTACCAGATGCCTTGTTATTCTTTGGACCTGCGGGCAACGGAAAAACTACATTTGCTAAAGCTCTGTCAGAACAAGCTTTGATGACACCTTATATAGTCAATGCCGCTAATACCAGCGAAGAAGAAGCAATGAATATGATAGAAAATTATGCAAACCAATCCAAAAAGATTTATGAAACATCGAAAGACAAAAAACGTTCTATTATCATTGTGGATGAAGCAGATACTTTATTATATAAAGACTCTCCTGTTGTTGAAAGATTTAAAAATTTGATAAAAAATTGTGCTGAAGAATATAACTGTACACTGTTTTTGACAACAAATAACCCACTAGATTTACCCGAAGAAATTTTGTCTAAAGATATTACACCCTTTAAAGTAGCTATAGCATCTCCGGATAGATACGCAGTAAAAAGTATAATTGACAAAAAGCTAAATGAAGTATCCTGCACTCAAAAAGTAGACACCAATAAAATTGTTGATGAATTATTTAAAAATCCCGAAAAAATATACTCAACTGCCAACATTGTAGAACTTATACAAAGTACGCTGAAAGAAAACGAAGCTCCTACAACGAAAGACTTCATAAGAACAATTAATAACGGCAACATTCTTGCAAGTCTTTCAAACAAAGATATGAAGAGATTAAAAAAAGAAATAGAAGAGCTAAAATAAATATTGATACTATCAAATCTATTACATGTTCAGATATACATCAATATCACGGTCATCATACCAGTAATATTGATCAGCTTTTGCAGCCATATCATTTAAACGATTTTTTTCCTTAATAAGTTTGTCCAATTCTTCTTTTTGTTTTTGTTTTATTCCTTCTTTCAGCTTAACAAGTGTTTCAAACCTTTGGGAACCTATAGATGCCGGCTCGAAATCTTCCAGATGGTAATTTGTACTCATAAGCAGTGTTGTATGATAACGTTCTGAACAGTGCTCGGCAAACTGTTTGAATCTACCAATCATTCTTCTATTTTCAACACAATCATCTTGCGTCAATAATTTATCCATATCTTTCAGGTGAAGGATAGTTCTTTTGCCGGTGAATTGGTACATTTTTTCAGCATCCTCTGCAATGGATACCATTTTTTTTATTGATTCAAATGGGGCTGATTCATTATAAGTAAATTCTTTAACCTGAGCCGGCACATTATTTTTGAACCATTCAACAAATTCTTCTTTATCTGCATTTGGAGCATCTCCATATATCAAAATACCATTATTATCCGGTATTTTTCTGCCGGTTTGTTCAACTTTTAAGAGTTCAAAAAGCGTTTTTGAAATTCTTTGCTCCTGTTCAGCAATATTGCTGTCGCCTTTTGCCGCAAGTTCTGACAACACTGCAATATTTTTTTCTGTTTGTTTTGAATGTTCTATTACATCATCAACATATTGAACTAGAAGATTGTATGCCTTCATGTATCTTCTGTTATCTTTTTTTAAGCATAAATCAACAATAGGAACTTCATATTTGTCAGAACAGATATACTGTATAATGTCTTTATCTGTTTTGTGAAATATTTCGGCAAGTTGTTTAATATTTTCCTCCGGCTGCCCTATAATTTTAAAATTACCATATGCCCGATAGCAACCGCCAAAAGAAGGGTGCGTATTAGTCAGCGAGGTAAAAGAATCTACGGACTTATTTTGGGCTAAATTCATATAACTCCACGCAGAGTTTATTTTTACATAATTATTTCTTAAATATTGATTTTTCTCTAATTGAGAAATCTTCATAGACTAATTCCCTTCTTTTATAAATACGATTTTTTTATATTGCCTCTAAGAACAATTTTCAAAAAAGCTTCTGCCTTTGCTGCCTCATATCTTGAATATTGTTTGTCTTTTTGGGGTCTAACCGCTTGAGCCTCTCTAATAGTTATTCCGACTTGCCCGAGCTGTTTTATAGAATTAATATCAACATCTCTGTCTTTGTTTTCTTCTATATATTTTAATAATTTTATCCTGTCGGGCATTTCATTTTTTTCGGGTAAAAGTCTGTTGGGCTCAAAATTATCATCTTCAATGTCAATAAAATTTGAAGCTCTTTTTAAATTTGACTCTGTTTGTCTGGCCTTTGCATAAACATATTCATTTTCATCATCAAAGAGCTTTTGCGGTAATTTTTGATGTTTTTCCAATCCCCATTTTGAAAGAAGATTTAATGCACCTATTTTGTAATTATCATTTTCATCAATGTACGAATAAATCATATTCAGGTCATAATACCTGTTCAAAAATAGTTTTGCTTCATAGATTGTCTTTTTATCATTCGGGGCAACCCTTTGTGAATCACAATCACATACAGCTTCTGCTATGGGAAGATAGTATGGATTATCCAGTTTGTTCAATGATTTCATAACAAAATATTTTGCCTTAATATTATTTGAACAGTAAAAGAAATCCTCAAGGATTTTTTTGTTTTCTTTAGATTCAATAAACGATTTTATTTCATTTTGTCGGTACGGTTCCTCTTTGTCCAAAGCATTAAATGCTTGAGCAAGTATCACACCGGCTTTTTCTACGTCTCCGCCTTGATAGTAAGAGCTGGCGACAGATTTTAGCATATTAGCCTTGTTATATGGTTGTTTAAATTTTTCAATTTCGTTAATTTTAGCATTGCAACTTTTGGTAAACCTATCATATACAGCAGATGAGAGAAGTTGTAGTTTTGTTTGTTTTTCCTTTTCAAATCTGTGTTTTACAAACTCATCCACTTTATTGTCAATGCCTGTAATTGCACCTATATTCACAGCTACAGGCGATTGCTTAAAATTAAGTTTGTATGAATAATTCTTTAATTCAGATATTTTCATGCCTGTAAATCCAATTTTTTGATTTGATTATCTATACATTCAACGTCTTTGTTAAGTCCTGATTGTTGATATGCTTCTTTGAGACTTCCAAGAATAGAGACAAGATCTTTGTTCCCGGGCATATTTTCAACTTTTCTCAGCTTGAAGTCGAATTCACTTTTGTATTTGTTTTCTATATTTTTGCTGCAGTTGTTTATTACATCGTTTTCTAATGCAGCGTAGTTTTCTCTCATTAATTGATTTACATGTTTTTCAAGATTGTCGGTTTGCGATTTAAAAGAAATTTTCATTTATACCACCTCGTTGAGTTCTTTTTGCATAGCTGCCTCGTATTTTTCTTTTTTGGGTTTATAAAAGGGATATCCTAAAAGTCCTATTGCTCCTAATATTGTAAAAATTTTATTATAAGGGTTCTTTTTTTGTGTTGCCAACCCGCCTAACAGCATAATTGAAGAGGCTCCAAGCCCAAAATAAGAATCCATTTCATAATATTTATAATTTGCTTCATAATTCTTTTTTATTTCTTGTTTCTTATTTTCTTTAAGCCAATTAATATCTTTTTGCATATTTGCAAATTGGGTTAATGAC
>CALVEJ010000018.1 GCA_944326535.1 Candidatus Gastranaerophilales bacterium
TGAAATCCGAAGGATCTTTTAAAAAATTTTCCGGCAAAAATCATTGTCCTTGAAATAAAAACCTTTATTTCCATAGAGACTTTTCTTTCTTTTTTGCGGCGAAAAGAATGTTCGAGCGAGTAGGTTGGGCATAGCGGATTTTGAGCGGAGCTGACTGAAAGGAACGCTCCATGTGAACAAGGTTGTTGAAGAGCAGAATTTTTAGAATAAAAATTCGAAACGGAATACAAAACCTTGTGAACGCCAATAATCCAAGACAGCGGATTTCTGGACGGGTGAAACCCGGGGAGTGAGACACGAAATGAGCAGAAGCATAGCGCAGCGAATGACAGTGTCGAACGTGAAGGAAATCCAAGACACCTGCCCAACAAATATCTACGCCCCGCCATGCGGGGAGCGGGCATCCTTCCTCACATGGCTGTTTGCCCGTCTGTTAGACAGACTCGACTCCACAGCGGCACAAAAAAGAGGGCATTAGAGCCCTCTTTTTTTTATATAAACTTCAAAATCAGAACTTCACTTCCGGAGCTTTCTTTTCTGCTTCATCAATTTCAAAATATTCTCTTGCTTTTATACCGGATATTGCAGCAACAATTGAAGTCGGAAATATTCTTGTTGTTGCATTGATTGTTTGAACGCTTTCGTTGTAGTCTTTTCTAGCAACAGAGAGTCGGTTTTCTGTTCCTGCGAGTTCGTCTTGCAGATTGATAAACTGTTTGTCAGCTTTCAGATCCGGATATCTTTCTACAATCAAAAGCAGTCTTGATAATGCGCCTGTGAGTTCATTGTTGCTCTGTTGTATAGCTTTTACGTCGTTGTTGTTCATTGCACCGGACAATTTTGAACGGGCATCAGCAATATTTGTGAAAACTTCTTTTTCGTGTGCCGCATAGCCTTTTACTGTTGCAACCAGGTTTGGTATAAGGTCATTTCTTCTTTTCAGCTGGTTTTCAACCTGTGCCCATTTTGCATTTACGTTTTCATCCATGAGCTGCAGTTTGTTGTATGTGCCGATAAACGTACCTGCAATCATAACAATCAGCAGTAATACTGCACCCAAAACTATCCATCCTGTTTTTTTCATAAATTTCTCCTTACATGTTGTTTACATAGTCTAAAAGTTTTGTCAGTTCCGAAACTATTTTGTCTGCGGTTGTATAAATTTCGGATTTTGTCATGTGACAGTGTTTCTCCTTTTGGCATAAAAGTTTTTTAAACAAATTTTCGTCAATAGCACAAATCTGGTGTATGCTGCTTATGACTTCATTTTGTGTTTTTGGTACTTCTATTTCTTTGAGTCTGAGTATTGTTTTGAAAATCGCCATACAACTTTTTATTGTCGGAATAAGCGAATATTCCATTGTTTTTACCGAGTTTGCATAAAGCAGATAATGCGAGCGGAATTTCATCAAAAGATTTTTTGTCTCTCTTTCGCATTGAGTACGGAGATCTTCTTTTTTTACATCAATTTGTTCTATGTAATTTTCACCGTACAAAATTCTGTGATTTCCTTTTATATCCGCATATTCCATTGCATAAACATCTGCGGAGTTGAACCATTCATTTTCACCGATAAATACAGGTTCCGGATTTTTCTTTTTGAATAACCCTTTGCCCATCCAATCTTGTACCGGAGAAGAGCATTTTTTTATGTCTTCACCGTTTAGATTTTCTGCAATAACCATCAGATTTATGTCGCAGCACAATTCTTCCTGTGGAATGTTTGATTTTGAGCCGTATATAAATACGCTTTTTAATCTGCTGCCGAATATTTCTTTTAAACTGTTTATAAAATCATTTAGTTGTTTCATTTTGTTTCCTTTAATTAACCGAATATTTACCAGCTGCCTGATGCTCCGCCGCCGCCAAATCCTCCGCCTCCGCCGAAACCGCCGAAGCTTCCTCCTGATCCAAATCCTCCGCTTCCAAACCCGCCTGAAGAATAACCGCCAAATGGTATGAATATAGGGAAGATATTAAATCTCAAGCATAAAAAGATTATAACAAACAGCAGAAAAAACCATTCGTCGGATATAGTCTTTTGCGGTTCAACAGGGACCGGTCCGTTGACAGAAAGGGTTACTCCGTTTGCTTTTGCGATATCTTTTGCCAGAGTATAGCTGCCCAGCCAAATTCCGTTTTCATAATCGCCTTTTTTGAAATAAGGGATCATCTGCTCATCACGTATTCTGCCGGCATGTCCGTCCGTGATTGTTCCTTCCAGTCCGTAGCCTATTTCTATGCGGAGTTTTCTCTCGTTCGGTGCAACCAGAATAACGGCGCCTGTGTCTTTACCTTTTTCTCCGAGCTTGAATTTTCTGCCTATTTCGAGAGCCGTTTCTTCAATACTTCTGCCGTCCAGAGATTTTACCGTTACAACAGCTATGTCCGTGCCGGTTTTCTTTTGCAAATCCCACAAAAAACCGTTTATATATTGTTCTGTCTTTGAGGAAAGAACATCGGCATTATCTGCTATAAAAATATTGAATTTGTAACTGTTGTCGGCAAGAGCGGGAATGTTTGCGCCGAGAAACAAAACCATCACAAAAAACAGCAGTATATTTTTTAAAAAGCTTTTAAACATAAGATGATTATATTATATTTTGTTCGATTTTCAATAATCTATAGTATAATATATACGGTTATCGCAAAGCGTTTTGGAGTTTATTTTGGAACAGCAGAAATATCAAAAGAGAATACTGTTTTTTGGTATGCCTGATATGGCTATTGTCTGTCTGTCAAAACTTGTTGTTGACGGTTTTAATATTGTAGGGGTTGTTCCTCCCCACAGGAGCGAGGATACTTATGATCTTATGTGCAACATTACAAAGAGCATGCGTATACCTGTTATCAACTATGAAAATTCTCTGGATGAATTTGATTTTTTGCACAAAATCAGGCAGGCAAATGCTGATATTGCGATAGTTTGTTCTTATAACAAAAAATTCCCGCCTGAACTTTTGAAATGTGTAAAAGACGGATTTGTGAACTGTCATCCTTCCCTTTTGCCTGATTACAGAGGCGCAAATCCGTATAGCAATATAATAATTAATAACGAAAAAGAAACAGGAATAACTCTTCATTTTATGGATGAGCATTTTGATACGGGAAATATCATTGCACAGAAAAAAGTTCCTCTTGAAAAAAATGAAACAATGGGTACTTTGTTTAATCGTACAAATTTTCTTGCGGCGGACTTTATATCTGAATTTTTACAACGTTATGAAAGCGACTCAAATATAGTTTCAGTTCCGCAGCCGCAGGGCGATTTTAAAAAAGCACCGGCTATTGATCCGAAAAATATGAAGAATTTTATAAACTGGGACAAAGATGCTGCATATCTGGAGCGTTTTGTCAGAGCATTGAATCCTTTCATCAGCGCAATGACAAATTTTCGGGGTGTATTTATGAAAATACACTCTGCCGATTGGTCTGACAAAAAGCCGAAACAAGAGCCCGGAACAATATGCTATATAAAAGATACTCTGGGTGTTGCAACGGGAAACGGTATTTTGTATATTAAGGCTTTGCAGTACGGGTCATATATGATTTGTGATGCAAAGCAATTTATAGAAAAATTTAAACCGCAAATAGGGGAGAAACTGGGCAGGTAATGGATAATTTAAAGTTTGTGACAGCCGGACAGCCGATAAGTAACGGCACGGCAGGATATGAAAATGCTTTTAAAATTCTTGAAGACTTGAAACTTGACGGAATGGAGTTGGAATTTGTTCACGGCGTACGAATGAGTCCGGCAAATCAAGAATTGGTTAAAGATATTGCACAGAAAAAAAATATGGTACTTACTGCTCATGGTCCGTATTACATAAACTTAAACTCTAAAGAAGAGGAAAAAATTGAAGCAAGTATAAAAAGAGTTCTTGATACGGCAAGAATGGGTAAAGAACTAGGAGCGTACAGCGTGACATTCCATGCGGCTTTTTATATGGGCATGCCGGCGGATAAAGTTTTTGAAAAAGTTGAAAGTACCATGTCTGAGGTTTGCAAAGCTCTGGATGCAGAAAAAAATGATATCTGGGTCCGCCCCGAAACGACGGGAAAACCTACACAATGGGGCAATTTGGAAGAAATTGTGAAATTATCCAAAAGTTTTAAACAGGTTCTGCCGTGTGTCGATTTTTCACATCTGCATGCAAGAACAAACGGCGGATACAATACATATGATGATTTTTGCAAAATTTTTGAATTTATCGGCAGTGAGCTCGGGGATATTGCTTTGAACAATTTTCACGCACACATTGCCGGAATAGAATACGGAGAAAAAGGCGAAAAAAAACACTTGATGCTGAAAGAAAGCGATATGAATTACAAAGATTTAATGAAAGCTTTTAAAAAGTTTGATGTAAAAGGTGTTGTTGTTTGTGAAAGTCCGGTTATGGAGGATGATGCGGTTTTGCTCAAGGAATACTATCTGAATTTGTAATATTGGACAGAGAGTATGGCTGTAACCCGTGAACCTCTTTTTCAATAGGAAGAAGCAAAAGTGATAGTTTGCCCTGTATGACAGGAAGTTTATTTTGACAAATCTCATCCCGGGAATAGAGTTTGGCTACTTTTGTTCCGCAGGAATTTGAATAATAAATTCGGTGCCTTTGTTTTTCTTTGTCACAAACGAAATGCTGCCGTTGTGTTTTTCAACAATTTTTTTGGAAATAGCAAGCCCCAGACCAGTGCCTATACCGATTTGTTTTGTCGTGGTGCCTGCCAGAAACAGTCTGTCTTTTATCTTTTCATCAATGCCGGTACCTGTATCTTTGATTTTTACAAAGAGATTTTTATCAGAAAATTCGGTAGTGATAGTGATTTCTCCGCCATCCGGCATACTCTGGCAGGCGTTTATAAGTATATTCATAAATACCTGATTAAGCATATTCGGATAGCATTTTATCATTGGCAAAGAAGCGTAGTTTTTTGTAATTTTTATTTTGTTTTTTGTTTCGTGTTTGATGAGTTCAAGTGTCAGATCAATTTCTTTGTTTATATCCGCAAGCTGAAGATCTGCCTCATCCAGTCTTACAAATTTTTTGAGACTCATAACAATCTGGCTGATACGTTTTATTGCCTCTTTGTCAATACTGTTTATATTTTTTATATTTTCACAAAGTTTTTCGTATTCACTTTCTTTTGGCTGCTGAGGAAGTTTCTTCAGCAATTTTTCAAGAATTTCATTGTTGGCATTTATTGAAGCAAGAGGCGTATTAATTTCATGTGCAACACCTGCAACCAGCTGACCGAGAGATGCCATTTTTTCGGAATTTATCAGCTGTAGCTGGGTTTCCTTCAATTCATTGAGTGTGTTTTCCAGCTCTTCATTTTTTTGTTTAACCTGCAAAAACAATGATGCCTGAACAATTGCAGAAGCAAGCTGTGAAGCAATTGACTGCAAAACATCATTCTGCGATTCATCAAAAGCTTTTTGGGCAGTAAAAATTATCAGCAGCCCGAGAATATCGTGCATCCTCGTAACAGGTATAACAATCCTGTTTATTTGCATTGGATAAGCTTCTTCACTGTTCAAAAAATCTTTTATACAGACATCAACTTTTATTTTTTTAGCCAGAATATCTTTGTTGGTATCAGCAGAAAACTCGGCAGGAAAACCCGCAGCTGCTTTATATTTTGAAGGATAAACATGTTTTATAACAAAAGAGTTATTTTCAGTTGATGCGTAATAAACCTTTATGGCACCGAACAGATTAAAAAGCTCTTTTAATGCCGAGTTGATAATCTTGTTTAAATCAATCGACTCTCTGACCACACTCGATATTCTGTGCAAAAGACCGAGTTTGACTGTCTGCGCTTGTGCCTGCTGCTGCAGACTGGCAAAATGTTTGTTTTCTTCCGCCAGAGTCAAATACTGCTGTCTTATAAACGAATATCGTTTTTCAACTTCTTCATAAAGTATTTCGGTTGTTACGTTTTTAAAAGTTAAAATTTTATTTTCTCCGGAAAAGAAAGCAGAAATTTGAAAGTACAAAGGAGTTTCATTTTTTTGATAAACCGTACTTGCACAAAAGTTTTCTTTTGAATCAATTGCATAGTTGATAGGATTTGAACGCAAAATATCGTCCGAATCGAGAACACAAATATCAAAAGAAAAGTATTTAGAAAATTTTTCCAGATTTTTTATACTGCCAAAAATCTTTGTAAACTGAATATTTTTAAACACAATTCTGTTTGTACTGTCCAGAACAAGAACAGGTGTAAAAAAATTGTTGTATAAACTAAAATCAGCAGCACTCATAAGAATATATTAACATTTTATTGCAGGATGTAAAAATGTATAATGTATGAAACGATAATACCTACAATTGCACCCATAAAAACTTCCAGCGGAGTGTGTCCCAAAAGTTCTTTGAGTTTTTCACCGGCAGCAGAAGGACGGTGCGCATAAAATTCTTCCATTACTCTGTTCATTGTTGCGGCAATTTTTCCGGCAGAACGTCTGATTCCTGCCGCATCATACATTACAACAAATGCATAGCCGAGCGCTATAGCAAACGGAATGGAATTCATACCGCAGTTGTACCCTACAGACATAGACAGAGCTATTACTCCGGCACTGTGAGAACTTGGCATGCCGCCTGTTGTAGTAAATATTTTAAAGTTTATTTTCTTGTGTAAAATCAGAAAATAAATAACTTTCAATATTTGAGCTACAGATGCTGCAATGAGTGCGTTTCCTATTATCTCTACAGCCGTCCCTGTTTCGTATATCACTAATTAACCCTTTCGTTAATACTCTGCGCAATTGCTTTCAGGATATCTGATTTTATCCCATGCTTTTCTAATATATCACAAGCCTCCTGACAAAGGGAAGACACACGTTTTTTTGATGCCTCCATACCGTAGAAACTTACATATGTAACTTTGTTCTCCTGTGCATCTTTGCCCGGAGTTTTTCCCAGTTCTTCCAAAGTAGATGTTACATCGAGAATATCATCCATAATTTGAAAAGCAAGACCGATTTTTTGTGCATAATCAGTAACAGCCTGCAATTTTTCATTTTCCGCTCCGGCAAGAAGAGCACCGGTTCTCATTGATAGTTTAAACAAAGCACCGGTTTTGTTTTCGTGTATAAAATTCAGCGTATCTTCAGAAATCTGCTTGCCCTCGGAATCAATGTCTACAACCTGTCCGGAAATGAGTTTTTCTGCACCTGCGGCAACAACAAATTCTTCAAGAACCTTTAAAAGAACTTCTGATGGTACTGTTGAAGGAGTCTGCTGCAAAATAACCTGAGGAGCAAATGACAAAAGAGCATCTCCGGCAAGAACAGCCGTTGATTCGCCGAATACCTTATGATTTGTTAGTTTTCCTCTTCTGTAGTCATCATTGTCCATGCAGGGTAAATCGTCATGAATAAGACTTTGTGAATGAAGCATTTCTATTGCACAGGCCGCAGGTACTGCCTGTTCATATGAACCGCAAAGAACCCTGCATGTTTCAAGTGTCATGACGGGACGAAGTCTCTTTCCGCCTGCAAGAACGGAATATCTCATAGATTCCCATATTTTTTCGGGATATTTGACCGGAATATACTCATCCAGTTTTTGTTCGACCAGATTTTTGTATTTTTCAAATATCTTTTTTGTTTCCTGATTCATTTTACAATTCCTTATCAATATTTTGATTATTCTTACGGCGGGATATCACCCTTTTTTTGCTGCTTATTTTTGCTACTTCTTTGTCATTAATAAATTTTGAACCGCTTTCGGTTTTTCTTCCGCTGTAGGTAATCTGTTTTTTGTAATCTTTTGCTTCTTTTACAAACTGAAGATAACTTTTATATCTTGAAGAAGCTATTTTATCAATATTTTCTTTAATAATACAGCCGGTTTCGTTTTCATGCAGACAGTCAGAAAACTTGCAGTCGCCGTGTTCTTTGATTTGTACAAACTCTCTGAACAAACCGGAAACTTCAGACGGCATCAAAAAATCAAACCTTAGATGGCTGAAACCGGGAGTGTCTACTATGCTTGCATTTAAAGCATCATCAATTTTTATAATTTCGCAGTGTCTGGTTGTATGGGTGCCTTTTTCTGTTTTTTCGCTTACTGATTTTGTCTTTATATTCAGTTCAGGATTTATTGCATTAATCAAAGATGACTTTCCGACACCGGATTGTCCGCATAGTACGGTAATTTTGTTATTTAAAATTTGTTTAAATTCTTTTATTCCTCTTTTTTCAAGTGCTGAAGTAAAAAGAATTTTGTATCCAAGCGGCAAGTATGTCGCTTTTACCTCTGCTATTATTTCCTCTTCTCCCTGTATATCATCCTTGTTAAAACACAAAACCGGCGAAAGTTTGTAATATTCGCAAAAACATAAATACCTGTTGAGCTGTTCAAAATCGAGATCCGGCTCTTTCAGCGCCGAAACGATTACAACCTGATTTACGTTTGCTACTTTGGGGCGGGGGATATAATTGTCTCTCCGGCAGATTTTTGCCACAAATGCCTGTTTTGACTCTTCGTTTATCTGTTCAAGTTCAACAAAATCGCCCACAAATACAGAGGTTTTTTGTTTTTTTAAAATTTCTCTGAGCTTGCACTCAAAAACACCGTTTTCGGTATTTACATAATAAAAATCAGAGTGTATTTTAAAAATTTGTCCTTTCATTCAGCCTCTTTCTTGTGTTCGTGTTTCATATTATATCCCAATCGGGTTATAATATGAATATGGTAATGATGGACTGTAATTTTATAGCACTGAACAATCCCGAAGATATACTGCCGTATCCTTCAACAAAGTCAGGTCTGCTTGATGAAGACAAGGGATACATAAAATACGGCTATCCATCTTCAAACTATCCTATTTTGAACATGCCGTATATTCTTGAAGATTTTGACGGAAACTATATACCTCCGGGGCACTATGAGATTGTCCTTTCAAATGACAGAAAAACCCTGTATTTTGTAGAATCAAAGATAATTAAAGCATCAATACCCGTTGCAAAACTTGTAGAAAAACAGGTTAATCAGGAAGAAGAACGCAAAAAACTCAAAGAAAAAGAAAAACAGGCAAAAAAATACAAATATAACAAACGCAAAAAGCCTCTGGATCAAACTGAAAGACGAAAACAGGCTGATATGGAAGCTACAATCGATGATACAAATCCTGAATTTTATGTTTTGAAATACCGCAACGGAAATATTCAGGCAACAGGATATATTTTGAAATAGTACTGCCTTTAGTAATGCTGCGATATAAAAACTTTAACCGGTCAATTAATTTTTTATACAATTTAAAAATAATAAATATCATCCATCAGGTAATGTAAAGTATATTGAAAAATTATTCATAACGCTATATAATTATATAACTGGAAGATTATTAATGTATGCGAGGAACGAAAGGAGATTAAAAAATGCGTGTTAGTTTTTCTACAAACACAATGTCATGCCAACCATTGAGATTTGGAAAATCCGAACAAGCGGCAAAAGAATCTTCTGTTCAAGCACCTGCATTTTCTTCGTCAACAGTTTCTCGTGAAGAATACAATAAACTCCAGTCAAAATATGAACTTGCCTGCCGTATTGCTGTTGCTCAGGCAGAACAGTACAAAAAATATGTTGCTGCACATCCTGCTGACTAGCTAGTTCAGACTTACATTTTTTAGGTGTTCTATTTTGGGATTTTCTGTTCCGAGTACGGAAACTATATCTATTCTGTACGATTTGTAGTGTTCGTTTGTTTTTTCAAGGTATGATAGTGCGGCTTTAAATATATTTTTTAGTTTTTTTTCATCCACGGCTTCAAACGGATGCCCGAAGTTTGTTGTTGAACGGGTTTTTACTTCAACAAAAACCAGCGTATCTTTGTCTTTTGCCACAATATCAATCTCTGCATATCTGGAAAAATGATAGTTTCTTTCAATAATTTTCCAGCCCTGTTTTTTTAAATAATCACAGGCTGTGTCTTCTCCTTTTTTTCCGGTTTCTTTTTTTGAAAAAACAAATCTCATAATAAAAACCTTTATTCATAAATTTTTTCAATGGACTCAAGGTAATCTTTCATCATTTCTCGAAATTCTTTCGGATAAAGAATTTCACAGTTGCTGTAATATCGTGATAACCTTCTTATCAAAAGGTTTCTGTCTTCTTTTTGATTTGATATCACAATATAGTTTTCCCCGGCATCCATAACTTTTTCATTTTCTTTCAGAACGTATGATTTTGATAGTCTGTTTTTGAGTTTGAATGTTACTGAATTTACATAATTTCTGGAATTTTTTTGATGCAGTTGTTTTGCTCCGGTGATTGATGAGATAACAAATTCTTTGAAGGTGTTGTCCTGACAGTCATATGCAACCAATACGGCGCAGCCCTTTTTATATATAATATTAAGAGGATCTATAATGTATTTTGTTTCGGTATTGTGTCCGGTGTCTTTTTTGCATAAAATTTCCAGCTTTAGCGTGTCTTTGCAGTAATTTTCAAACTTTATCACATTTTCATCTCTGAATCGCAGAATGTTTCTTGTTCTGTATGCTCTGATTTCTTTTTCCGACAAGATGTTTTTTGTATAAGGAGAAAAGCACATTTCTGTTTTATGGAATATTTCATGCAGATTTTTGCTTAATGCCTCATGTTTTATTCTGCTGGTATATTTTTCCAGAAATTTCATGACGGATAAATCATTTTTGTCAAAATCGATTTTTTCAAGATTATCTAAAAGGCAATACCTGTTATCCTCTTTCGATATTTTGAGTCCAAAAAGTTTCAGTGTATTGATATATTTTGTGACAACTTCTTTTCTGTAAAATTTGTCTGTTTTTTCTTCTATAACTCCCATAATCTCATTCAGGCTGAGAGGAGAAACACAAAGCGCTTTTAGCAGCTCCAGAACTCTGATACCCGCTTCTGCTATTTTCTTTTCTCTTGATGCTATTTGGGTTTTTTCCGCTGTTTCCTGTTCAGTCATCAGTATATTGTTCCTTCATCTTCTTTACGTTTTCAAGAAGCTGTAATTTTAATTTGTCCGGTGAAAGCAATAAACAATCGGAGCCGTATGAAAGAATTCTTTGCAAGAAGTTAAAATCATTATTTACTATAGCTTCTATTGTGTATTTATATTCACAGTCGGGTGTTTCTTCAATTATTCTTTCATCTTCTTCAAGCTGATACATCAATGCGCTGTATCCCTTGAGTTTGTATTTGGCGACAAGAGCCGGTTTTTCAAAGTCTTCCACTTCCGGATTGCTTCCCAAAAAATTCATAAAATTTATTCTTTTTATTCTGTCGACTCTCAGATACGAAAATATATTATATTTTTTGTTAAATCCCCATACATAAAGTTTTTTGTTCTCAAGAGTAATAAAATCCGGTGTAAAGTACAGTTCTTCCTGTCCGTTTTCGGGAGAATCATAGCAGACAATAATGTGTTTTTTCAGTCTGGCATTAATAAGAATTTTGTTTAAAATATCATAATTGATATTTTTTAAAGGATGGTCAAACAGAAGCTTTTTTTGAGATTCAATATCCGGTGCAAGTTTGGAAATTTTTGAGTAAAAATTATTTAAGTTAATCAAAAGTTTCCAATCTCCGAGTGTGGCAATGCTCTCTCTTAAGGCAAGCAGTGTATCAACATTTGTTTGTGATAGACGAACGGAAAAAGGATGGGACTTTAAGACATATTTGTTTTTTGTCCGTGAAGAAGGACGGCTTATGTCGCAACCCGCCTTTTTCAATGCATTAATTGTGTTGGTGACAGTATCTTTTGACAAATCACTGTTTATAACAACATCTTGCTCAAAACATTCCAAAATCTCTTGTCTGGTTTTTGGCGATTCCAAAAGTTTTTTCAAAAGAAACAAGGCTCTGTAGCCGGTTTTGGAAATATTATTATCTGTGTTGAGATTCTTTTGTTGTGCTTGGTTCATGTTTTGCATTTTCATTGATGTTTATTTTGTTGATAATGCTAGCACGTTTTTTGCGGAACAACATATCCGTAAACGCTTCAATTCTGGTAATAAATCCTGCTTCGCCGGTTTGTTCGTCAACGGAAAGATTTAAAACCGGCTTGTTGAATTTTCTTGCCGCACGTGAAATTCTCTCTACCATGATAGAATCCGGTCCGCAGCCAAAAGCATTTATTGTAATAATTCCGTCAATATTGTTGTCCTGCAGAAAATGACCTGCTCCGCCCGTCATTTCATATTCGTTTGCCCAGTATAATTTAGATCCCAGAGAGGATATACCTTCCTGAAGCTGTTCAATGGACAATTGTTCTGCTGTATACGCCCGAACATCAAGTTTTTCGAGCTTGTCAAAAATTTTCATTGAAATTCTGTCATCAAAAAGATTGTAACTATGTGCAAGTACAGCAACATTTATGGGGTAAGTTTTCTGGTTATTGGAAATAACAACCTGTCCTTTTTTTGCATAATTTAATGCTTTTTCAAAAGACAATCCGGAATTTAACATGATTTTGAAATTGTTTAAAACCTTCCATCCTTCTTTTGATGCGGCTTTTATTCTTTTTTCATCAGTTATGCCAAAAGGTGCAACAGCCTCTTTTAAAAAGTCATAAAGTCCATGATTTTTTTCTGATTTGTCGAGAGTTGCTTCAATAATAGTAAAATCTTTTTTTACAACATTTCTGATTAAATCTGGAAGTCCTCTGATTTTTGAACAGTTGTATATTTTGTGTTCAATAGATTGAATAGACGGAACAAAAATAGTATCAACACCCTTTTCAAGAAGGTTCAAAATATGACCGACATAAACTTTTATCGGCAGGCATGTTTCCGAAACAACCAGAGAAGATCCTTGAGACATGGTTTGTTTTGTTGTTTTGTCAGATATAACAATGTCTATTCCCATTGCTTCAAAAAAGCCGTACCAGAACGGGAAATAGTTGTAATAAGACATTGCTCTCGGAATTCCTATTTGCATGGTTTTTTTTGTTTCGGTTGGCATGAGTTTTCCTTTATACACTTATTAAAACAGATAACTATATACACGATAATTATAAATCAAACAAAAGTTTTTTTGTTAAAATAGGTCTTTGAATGTGTATATATGTAATTTTTTTTGAATATCTGAAAAACTACGCTGTTAGCAGAAAACAGCCGATTTTTTTGCTACTACAATCTTAATATTACTTAATAAAACTAAAAATAATAAGTGTAATGGGTACACATATTTGTAAAATTATGTTAAAATAGTCGTTACAATTGGCAATTTTGAAAATCGATTTGCATTATCAAACATGTAGACCTGGTAGGGAAGTAAATGAAGGTAAATTCAGTAAATTATACTAGACCGTCACAAAACGTTAACAACAACAATAATAATTATCGGAGTTCATACAGAAGCCCGTCATTTGGCAATTTTGCGGTAGGGTTGGCTTCTTTTATTGAAAACAACGGTTTTTTAGGAGAATTCCTGACAATTGATTCTTGCGGCATGATGATTCCGAGAACAATTCAGGGCTATACCCGAAACATGGATGAACTCGGACACCCCAACTACAAAGCAGGACGAGAAGAAATGGTTCGAGAACTGCTTTCCGGTCCGGCATTTTTCTATGTTCCCCTTGCAATGATGACAATGGTTGGTCTTTTGAGGGGCAAAACCGCCAAGGTCGAAACAAAAGTTTTAAATACATTCAAATCCATTATGAAAAAAGGTTTTGTTGACATAAAAAATACCGGTGCAACAAAAGAACATTTTATCAACAACCTCTTAAATGATGCATTTGCCGGATACAAAGATAATGAAAATATTATCGGCAAGCTTTCAGATTTGATGAAGAGAAATGTTACAGAAAAAATGAGCTTTTCCGAAAAAGTTTCAAACATCTTTAAAAAGAAAGCTGACAAAAAGACAACTCACTCCATGCTGCGTGCTGAGGCAGAAGAGCTTGTTACAAAATTGAACAAACAAAACGGAAAGCTTCTTGACAATGCCGGAGCTGTTGAACTGACAGTTGAAAAATTGAGCAAAGAAGGTGTCAAAGAAACAAAACGTGAAGCCTTTGATATTTCAGGAATTTTCAAAGATATGGAAAACTATCTTGATGACTTTACTCAAAAGGCTCAAAAGACATCTGAAGATGCAGAAACATTCATAGACAAATTCCACAAAAAAGCTAAAGATTTGAGAAATATTACAAACATTCTTGCTGTAGGGGCGCTGTCCGCATTTTTGGTTGTGATACCTAAAATCTATCAAACAGGAAAGACTTTCCCGGGCAAAGACGGTTTGAATACAGGTGAAGCGCCTGCTGCTGATGCAGCTTCCGAAACAAAAAAGGAGGCTGTGTAAGATGAGAGTTCAATCGTATTCAAACAATCAATATAATGCAGCTAGATATAATGCTCAAAACAACAATCCGTCTTTCAAAGGCGCACCATCTGCAAGTACTGCAAGAAGAGCTTTTGAATGGCTCGGAGAACAGTGTAATATTTCCGGAAACGGTTCTCTGTCAAGAGGAATGTTCTTTGCTGTAGCTACATTGTTTATGCTTGGCGGAAGATTTTTCGAATCACGTGACAACGATGAAAAAAGAGAAGTTGTTACACGTGACATCCCCGCTGTTGCTCTTTCCGTAGCGGGTGCTCCTCTTATCAACAAGTCTGTAGCTTATGCTGTTACAAAGAAAACCGGCGTTCCGATTGTTACTCTCGGCGAAAAGGGAAATCTCGGCAGTGCAAAATTCAGCTCTCAAAAACAAATTATTGACTGGTATTCAGAACTTGGAGAAAATGCGCTTGTCAATTTCTCTGAAACTGTTAACAAGCATGGCGGAAATCTTAGAAAAGTTTTCAAAAAACTTGGTTTTACGGATAAACTTGATGCAATCACTGATGCTGTAGAAAACAAAGATATTCTTGATGCTATAAAGAATGCTCAGGCAAATAAAACAGATGCATTTAACAATCTTGAAACAGCAATGAAAGGTCTTGGAAAAGATAATAATCTTGTTAAATTTGCTAAAAAATCACAAGCTTACGTAAAACTTGCCGGTATCGGATTTATGGCGTTTGTTCTGGGATTTTTGCTTCCTCGATTGAATATTGTTACAACAAGAAAAAAATACGAAGGCAAAGTTGATCAGGCTACTTTTGAAAAGAAAATGATGAGAACATCACCCGTGTTCCGTGTTTCTTCAGGTGTTTTGAGTTTCCATAAAGCATCTGCGGAAAAAACATTCAAAAATCTATTGAGCATGGTTGAGCATACTGATTCCGCATCATAATTAATTATGTTGCCGGGCTGAATATTTTATAGATTCTTCGATTTGCTGTCTTGAATTTTTCTCGTCATCCTGAGGGAGCAGCCCGAAGGATCTTTAACAACAGATTCACACGCCTTATCGATACAGAGCCGGGTGCGGGATTAAAGCTATAATATACATCTTTATTTTAAGCAAACTTCATTTGCTGGATTTCAATTTCCTCTATTTCACACAGCGCCTGAGCAATATCTTCCGCTTTTTGATCATCGGTGATTTCCAGCAAAACAAGCCCGTCGGGGGAGCACTGCCCGTTGCACTGGGAATGAAGACCTATTCTTGTTTTGATAAAACAACCGTAATTTGTAAGAATTTGCTGTACAAACAGCGCATTTTCAATACGATTTGAGACTTTTATGCCTATTATTGTTGTCATGATTTTCTCCGAATGTTCATTGTACAAACAAAGCAGCCCTTTTAAAATCGGGCTGCGAAAAAGTTTATTCTTTTATGTCTATTTTTTTTGTTTCTTCTTCCTGTGTTTTCATTTTTGGAAGAGTAAGACACAGTATTCCGTTGTTCAGTTTTGCCTGTGTTTCAGATATATTAATTTCTTGAGGGAAATAGATTGTTCTTGAATAATTGCCGTAGGCAAATTCTGTTTTATGATATTTTTTGTTTTTTTCTTCTTTTTCTTCTTCCTTTTTCGCCGAGATTGTCATATATGATTTGTTTAGTTCAATATCTATGTTTTCTTTTTTTATACCCGGAACTTCAACCCTGATTTTATATTCATTGTCAAACTCTTTTATATCAACAGGTATGGTTAAACCTTTTGTTTCTTTTTCCAGAACATATTCCGGGAATATAGAATTAAAGCTTCTTTTTAAAATAGAATTTATTTCTTCATTTAATGTATTCATGAAAGTATCAGGTTTTCTGATTAAATATTTCATAAACAGCCTCCTTTTTATATTTAATCCGGTGTCGCCTTGTTCGCCAAAGGTATTGCATATATTTTTCACAAAAAAAATGATACTTACATTGCCTGCAAGTATCATTTTTTATAGCAAATTTGTTAATTTTTTAAACTTCGTCCGTTATGTTAGGCTCAAAATTTGAAAGCTGTTTTTTCTTTAAGTTGTGAACAACTGCATCAACAAGAAATTCATAAGATTTCATTTTTTGAATTTCGGGAGAAAACTCTCTGATTAAAGATGCACGTACAATATCCTCAAGTCGGTCATTTGCTGTTTTAACATTGTTGTCAGAGCAAATCATGTCAATATATTTTGAATTGACTTTGTAATCCTGCATCTGAGAGAACATTAACCATTTTAATTTTGGTTTAATTGTTTTCAGCTGTTTTACAATTTTCAAATTTTTCAAATCAAACATAATTCATTCCGCCTATTTTAACAAACTTTGAATTTTTACCAATTCATTTTCATAATTATAAAGTATGCTCAAAAGTTAAATTTACTTTTTTACCCCATGCTCTTAACAAATTGTTACCAAGGATTTCTTTAATAGTATTTTCGTTGTTTTTTCAGGTTTTGTCAATCTCTGTTATACCAGAAGCAGACCTATTCCGATAAAGAACATACCGGCAAAAATCCCTGCCATGACATCGTGGTTTTCGCCGTACTCTCTAGCTGTAGGCATCAATGTATCAAGTGAAATGTAGACCATGATTCCGGCAACTATTGAGAACAAAATACCGATTGCCATTTGAGGCATAAATATTTTGATTATCACAAAACCTATGATAGCGCCGATTGGTCCTGATATACCGGCAAGGAATGAAAACAGCATGGCATATCTTCTTTTGCCTGTAGCATGATACATAGGAAGACCTATGGCAATACCTTCCGGCAGATTGTGAATTGCAATTGCAATAGCAAGCGGAATGCCGAGGGTAATATTTGTACTGGCTACAAGAAACATCGTCAAGCCTTCGGGAAAACGGTGAAGGGATATAGCTATTGCCGTGAGAAGTCCTGCTTTTTTAATTTTTTCATCCTCTTCCGAAATATTGTGCGGATCTTTGTCTATCAATTCATCGCCAAAGTGCGCCGGAAGAAAATAGTCAATCAAAGCAGCGATGCCTATACCTGTAAAAAAGCCTATAAAAGTAATCAAAGCCGCTTTGTCTCCAAAATACATGCCGGTATATTCACGTGACTCTTTCAAAATTTCCGTTAGAGCCATATAAATCATTACACCTGCTGAAAATCCCAGCCCTATCGCCAGCATCCTGAGGTTGCTTCTTTTTACAAAGAAGGAAACAGACCCGCCGACAACCGTTGCAAGACCTGCAATCAATGTCAGCACAAAAGCAATTATATGATGATGTTCAATAACCATTTATCGTCCTATTCAATTTCGGCCAGTTTTTCAAGTTTGAGTTTCTGGTCATGTTCCATCAAAAGATTTATAAGTTCATCAAGTTCACCGTCAATGACAGTCCAAACATTCAGGTTTTGACCGATACGGTGATCAGTCAATCTTCCCTGAGGGAAGTTGTACGTTCTGATACGTTCGGAGCGGTCTCCCGTTCCGACCTGCGAACGTCTGAGGTCGGTAATTTCCTGCATTTGTTTCTGTACTTCCATATCGTAGAGTTTTGCTTTCAATATTTGCAATGCTCTTTCTTTGTTCTGGAGCTGAGAGCGCTCTTCTGTACAGAAAATCATGATACCCGTAGGTTTGTGAAATACACGAACGGCAGTTTCAACTTTGTTTACGTTCTGTCCGCCTGCACCGCCGGAACGAGCAGTAGAGATTTCCAAATCATTCGGATTCAGTTCAACTTCAACATCATCAACTTCCGGCATAACTGCAACAGTAGCTGTAGATGTGTGTACTCTGCCCTGAGATTCTGTCTGCGGGACTCTTTGTACACGGTGGACACCGGATTCGTATTTGAGTTTTGAATAAATACTGTCTCCTTTAATTGAGATGATTACCTCAGATACACCGCCGGCTTCACAGTCCGTTTTGCTCAATATTTGAGACTGCCAGCCTTGTTTGTCAGCGTATCGAAGATACATTCTCATCAGGTCTCCGGCAAAAATATTTGCTTCATCTCCGCCGGCTCCGCCTCTGATTTCGAGCATGATGTCTTTGTCGTCCATCGGGTCTCTGGGCAGAAGGAGAACTTTCATTTTTTCTTCAAGCTCTTTGTTTTTTTCTTCGTTTGTTTCAATTTCTGAATGAAGAAACTTTTTCATCTCTGCATCTGATTCTGTTTTCAAAAGTTCTTTTGCATCTTCGATGGCATCTTCATTTGTCTTCCACTGGTGATAAACTTCAACGGTTTCTTCCATTGCTTTTCTCTGCTTTGACAAATCTCTGAATTTTTCATAATCTGCGATGACTTCAGGATCAGAGAGAATTTTTCCGAGTTCTGTATATTTTTCTTCTATTTGAAGAATTTTGTCTAACATGTCTTTCATAATGTAATTATATTATCTCAAGCATGTTCATTTGAGAAGCCTAAAAAAGTTAAACATTTATCGGAATATGTTTTTTGCTTAATTGTTGTGTAATTCTTTGTATCGATTTCAAGACTTTTGGGGTGCTCAAGTATAATTATACCGTCATTTTTGAGGAGTTTGTTTTCAAAAACCGTTTGCAGAATACCTTCATACAAACCGCTTTGATACGGCGGATCAACAAATATCACATCAAAGGATTTTGTTATTTTTTTCAAAAACTTTGTGCTGTCCGCACAAAAAAATTCTGTATTTGTGTCATCAAGTCCCAATTTTTTTGCATTTTCTTTTAACAGCAAAAATGTTTTTCTGTCCTTTTCAACAAAAGCAGCGTATGAAAAGCCTCTTGATACCGCTTCAAACCCCATTATTCCGGAGCCTGCAAATACATCAAGAAATGATTTCTGTTCAAAATCCATAATTGAAAGCAGAGAGCTGAAAATACTTTCACGAACCTGAGAAAGTGTAGGTCTGACATTGCTGCCTTTAGGCGAGTCTATTTTTCTTGATCTTAAACTTCCGCCGGTAATCTGCATTGGTTAGCATCCTGACTTTTTACGAAGTTCGTATATTTCATCAATATCATGTTTGCTCAGTTCTTTTGCTCCGCCAAGAAGCAAAGAGTGCAGATAAATCTGTGCAAAAACTTCTGCTGTTTCCATAAGATAATATGCATTTTTCAAATCTTTTGCGCCTATTACTATGCCATGGTTTGCAAGAAGAACCGCATTGTGTTTTGCAAAATATTTTGCGGTATTTTCAACAAGTTTTTCAGAACCCGGCAGGGCATAGTCTGCAACGGGAATTTCTCCAAAGTAAAAGACATTTTCGGATATAATAGGCTTGGACAACGGTTTATGACACACGGCAAATACTGACGTGTATGGTGAATGACAGTGAAAAATCGCATTGATATCGGGTCGGATAGCATAAATTGCATTGTGCAGATTTTTTTCGGAAGAAGGTTTTTTCTCCCCTTCTATCAGATTTGAGTTTTTATCCATCAAAACAATATCTTTTTCGGATAAGTCATACAGGCATGTACCTGAGGCGCTGATTAATATGTTTTCATCAAAACGTACGCTTATATTGCCTGATGTTGCCGGTGAAAGATTTTTTTCTCCAAGCATTTTTCCGTATTTGATAATTTCTTTTTTAAGACCGTCTTTATCCATGGGTTTAATTTTACCAAATTTTCTTTTAAAATGGTATAATGAATAATAAAGAACGTTTGAGAAAAATTTGAGATACTCAGAGCAAGACTCGAATGCTCAAGACCGGAGCTTTGATTATAATTTACAAAACAAACCTTAACAAAGAAAAATCAGCACCGGAACAGAGAGAGGATAAAAACAGTTGTCCGAATTGGGAACAAGAATATTTACAGAAAATATACCCAAACTTATTGATTATGATCAGGTTCTTGTCTGGCTTGATGAATACAGAACAATCAAGTCCAAAAGAGGAAAAGCTCATCTTCAAAATCTTATTGCCATGACCTGTATGCCTCTTGTAAAAAGGATAGCAAGAACACTTGCCAGAAGAAGCACCGACCCGGTTGAAGATATTATTCAGGTAGGCAGTCTCGGACTGATAAAAGCCATCAGATTGTACAATCCGAAAGTCAGCAAAAATTTTAAATCTTATGCCACTTATCTTATTACCGGAGAAATCAGACACTACCTCAGAGATAAAGCTTCTATGATAAAAGCCCCCAGAGCTATTCAGGAGCTTGCTTACCGGGTACACAAACTTACTCTTGAAATGATAGAAGAAATGGGAGAAAGACCGACAGACAAAGAAATTGCAAACAAAATGGAACTGCCGGTGGACAAAGTAAAAGAGGCAATTGATGCTGACAGAAGAAAAACCATGGTATCTCTTGATCAGGTAGTTTTTCAAGATGACGATGATTATTGCAGCTGGGGAGACAGGATTGCTGATTTGAGTTATGAAAACATGCAGAGTCTGACGGAAGACAGGATTATGCTGGCAGAATCTCTTGAAAATATAGAACCTGCTTTGAAAGAGATTGTAGAACTTACATATTTTAAAGACATGAGCCAGATTGAAATTGCAAACAAACTCGGAATGTCGCAGATGCAGGTTTCGAGAAAACTTAAAAAGGCGCTCAATCTTTTGCATGACATAATAAAAGAAAAACAGGCGGAAGTATAGATATGACTATATTCTGGCTTGTTTATGCATTTGTAATAGGAATATGTATCGGAAGTTTTTTGAACGTTGTTATTCTGCGTGGGCTCAGCGGTGAATCAATTGTGCTGCCGCCTTCACACTGTACAAAATGCAATCACAAACTTGCCTGGTATGACAACATTCCTCTTTTGTCATACATAATTCTTGCCGGAAAGTGCCGCTACTGCAAAGAAAAAATAAGTCCGCAGTATCCGATTGTAGAATTTGTTACGGGGATTGTATTTGCAGGATTGTATTACAAATACGGTTTTAATCTGAATACAATTTTTATCATGGCCGCTGCATCATTGTGCATTGTTCTTGCTGTCACGGATTTAAAAGAAAAAGTTATCTTGGACGGACATGCATATCTTTTGATGCTGCTCGGGCTTTTGTACAATATGTTTAATCTTTCTGCTGAAAATTCCACAAAAATAATTTTCTGGCTGTTCGGAATGAAAATTACGATATACCAGTCATTGATATACTCGGCTCTAGGACTTCTTGCAGGTTTTTTTGCAATGAAGGCAATAGCAGCGCTTTCAAAATTGATTACCCGAAAGGATTGTTTCGGAGAAGGCGATGCATATATTCTCGGAGCACTCGGAGCATTTTTTGGTATTGTAAATGTTATTGTTATATTTATTTTGAGCATTTTTATATGGGGCGGACTCGCTGTTCCCGTATTTTTGTATAAATGGATAAAGGATAAAAATTACAAAATGTTCAGTGCAATTGTGCTTTTCATAATTGCGGCAGCTCTATTTGCCGCAGGTGAATTTTTCAATGTCTTTACATCAAACCTTTTTCACTGGTTCGCATACCTGCTTGTTGCAAGTATAGGCTTGTATTGCTGCATGCTTCTTGTTCGTTCCATCAAAGAGGGCTCAAAACTGCATGTTATCCCGTATGGTCCGGCTCTTGTTTTCGGTGCGTTTTTTGTAATGTTTGTGCTTTGAATACAGCCTGATGAAAAGTGCGGTTTCCTTGTCCGTTAAACTCCGTACCGGTTAATAATTAGCAAAACAGGCGGGTTTGTCATATAATAATTAAAAAAGAGTGAGGTTTTGATATGCTGCAATCTTTGAACAAAATAAATTCTATATGTGATCTGGCAAAACAAGTTTTGCAAATAGAAGCGGATTCTGTTTTAAAGCTCAAAGAGCGAATTGGCGCTGATTTTGAAAAAGCTATTGATATCCTTTACGAATGTAAAGGAAGAGTTATTGTCACCGGTATGGGGAAATCCGGACATATAGGAAAAAAAATTGCAGCGACACTGTCCTCAACGGGAACACCGTCTTATTTTCTTCATCCTGCTGAAAGTACACACGGCGACTCCGGTTTGATTACCAGACAGGATGTGGTTATTGCAATTTCAAACAGCGGAGAGACTGCGGAGCTTATGAACCTTTTGCCCCTTATTGAACGTTTTGGGGTAAAAATGATAGCAATGACTGGTAAAAAAGACTCTACTCTGGGTAAAAAAGCGGATGTTGTGCTTGATGTTTCCGTTGAAAAAGAAGCATGCCCTCTGGGTAAAGCACCTACCGCAAGTACTACTGCAACTCTTGCAATGGGAGATGCCGTTGCAATCTGCCTTTTGAAAAAAAGAGGTTTTACGGAAGAAGATTTTCTTATGTTCCACCCTTCAGGCGCTCTTGGCAGAGGCGTTTTGTATCATGTATCGGATTTGATGATTACCGGAGACCGTATTCCTATTGTAAACGAAAACAACGATTTCAAAGATACAATTCAGCTTATTTCCGCAAAGAAACTCGGATGTGCCATTATGGTTGACAATAGCGGAACAATGACAGGAATACTTACAGACGGAGACATAAGAAGAACTCTCTTGAAATATGACAATACATCATCTTTAACAGCAAAAGATGTTATGACAAGAAATCCGAAAGTAATTTTGATAAACGATCTTGCCGCAAAGGCTCTTCATATTATGGAAAAACATTCTATTACCTCTCTTGCGGTTTGCGATGACAACGGTAAACCCGTAGGATTGATCCATATCCATGATTTACTCAAAGCGGGGGTTGCCTGATGGATAAATTAAATGATGTTGAACTTAAATGTGCCGCAAGCAAAATCAAAGCGCTTGTTCTGGATGTGGACGGTGTTTTGACTGACGGTTCCTTAACTTTTGATGAAAACGGCGCCGAGTACAAAACATTTAACGCAAAAGACGGTCAGGGTATTGTTATGCTGAACAAAACAGGATTTGTTACGGCAATAATTACCGCAAGAGAAAACGGAACCGTACGTCACAGATTTAAAAATCTGGGAATGACAAAACTCTATGAAGGCAGCAAAAACAAAATAGCATCACTAAAAGATTTTATGGCAGAATTCAAAATTGCGGCAGACGAAATTGCATATATGGGAGATGATCTGCCGGATATTTGTGTTTTGAAAACAGCAGGTCTGCCGGCATGTCCGAATGATGCTGTTGATGAAGTAAAGAAGTATGCAAAATTCATATCTTCAAAAAACGGCGGACGGGGTGCTGTGCGTGAACTGTGTGATTTTATTTTAAAAGCAACAGGAAAATATGAAGAAATCTTTGGTGCTATAGCAAATAAAGAATAGCAAAATTTTGAGCATCATTTGAAAAGGTGAGCAGGTGGCGGCAACTGCGACACTAGGTTAGATAATTTTTATTCAACAATATTCCCAAACTGAAATTTAGTCAGTTTGGGAATATTGTTATTTTATTACAACTTTTCAGAACAATCTTATGACATCAGATAATTTATTATTGTTCTGACACCGGCACCCGTTGCGCCTTTTTTCTCAAGATATGCGGTACCGGCAATATCTATGTGTGCCCATCTTGCTTTTTTAACAAAATTTTGAAGGAACACACCGGCAATCTGTGCTCCGCCCATTCTTGAGCCTGTATTTTTCATATCTGCGATATCGCTTTTGAGTGATTCTTTATAGTCGTCAAACAGGGGCAGCTGCCATAGTTTTTCACCGCCTGCAGCACCGCATTTTATCAGTTTGTCAATCATTGATTGATTGTTGCCCATAATACCGGAAACAGTATTTCCGAGCGCCACAACACATGCACCTGTTAAAGTAGCAAGGTCAATAACTTCATCTACTCCGAGATCACAGGCATAACACAATGCATCAGCCAGCGTCAATCTGCCTTCAGCATCCGTATTGTCGACTTCTATAGTCTTTCCGTTTTTGGCTGTAAGTATATCACCGGGTTTGTAAGCAGAACATCCCGGCATGTTTTCGCATGCCGCAATGAGGGCATGAACCTCGCAGTTTGGTTTTAGTTCTTTCATAACGGTCATTATGCCGATAACAGCAGCAGCAGCTGACATGTCGTCTTTCATTGTCAGCATGGAAGACGGAGGTTTCAAATCAAGTCCGCCCGAGTCAAAGCAAATACCTTTGCCTATAATAGCGATTTTTCGCTGAGCTGTTTTTGACGGGCTTTTGTATCTCATATGGATAAACTTCGGAGGCTGGCTGCTTCCTCTGGCAACAGCCAGAAATGCGCCCATACCAAGTTTTTCTATTTCTTCTTTATCATAAACTTTTACGTCTATATCTTTTATTTTTTGTGCAATTTCCGCAAGTTTTGTCGGAGTGGCGTAAGACGGCTGTTCGTTTGAAAGATCTCTTGCGCAGTTTACTGCATGTGCAACGATTTTTCCTTTTTTGATACCGGCTTTTGCTTTTTTGCAATTTTCTTCAACCATATCGACAATTACAACTTCTTCGATTTTGGAAGTTTGTTTTTCTGATTTGTATTTATCAAACTTGTATCCGCCAATCAAAGCTCCTTCCGTAATTGCTTTTGCACACTGTTCAGGGTCAAAACCGCCTATTCCCGCACCATGCAGAACAGAAATTATTTTTTTAACATTGTTGAGTTTTTGGCATTTTTTTATAACCTTTTCAGAAACTTCTCTCAATCTGTTGAGGTTAAAGTCTTTGTTTTTGCCGAGACCGACAATGAGAACTTTTTCTGCGGCAATTTTTCCGTATGTCGGCAGAACATATGTCTCACCGAATTTTCCGCTAAAGCCCTCTTTTCCTATAACAAATTTTGAAATCAATCCGTCGAGCGCAATATCTATAGCACCTGTTGCGCCGGCAGGAATTTTTACACCTTCAAAAAGGTTGATAACAAGGATGTTTGCAGGAGTCTTTTCGAGCAATCCCTTTGTTACACTTACGTCAAATTTTACGGAGCCCATAATCATTCCTTCTTTTGTCTGATGCTTATTGCTAAATTATACGCTTGTTTTTGAGTTACATCAACAATTTTTGGGATTAATCCTCTATTTCCAGTATCCATTTTTCCAGAATATCTTCCTCTATTCCGTCAAGAAAACGAGACGGCTTTGACAAAACCATACCGGATGAATAATCAAACATGTCTATCGGATAAGTAATATATAAATAAGATTTTGCTCTGGTTGCGGCAACGTACATCAAACGGAGTTCTTCATCAAGTTCTTCTTCGGAATTAAACGAATATACCGAAGGAAATCTTCCGTCCACTGCACCTATTATAAATACGGCTTTCCATTCAAGACCTTTTGCGCTGTGTATTGTAGAAAGAGTAAGATATTCATCTTTTTGCGCACCGTCTTCTACCTCGCTGACAGAACTGTCCGGCGGTTCAAGTGCAAGATCGCTCAGAAAATCTTCAAGACTGCTGTACTGTGATGACAGGTAGAGAAAATGCTCCAGATCCTTCAGTCGTTTTGTATAATCATCATATTTGTCTGTCAAAATCGGTTCATAGTAAGAAAGAACTTTCTCCACTATTTGAGAAGGGTTGAGCAGATTTTTTCTTTGTTCTTCAAGTGTATAAAACAGTTTTTTTATACTGTCCGAACTTTTTGACGGAAGCATGAGTTTTTCTGTCTCAACTTTTTCTGTTGAGAGCATCGGCAAAAGTCTCATTGCTGTTTGGTTTCCTACTCCGTTGAGCAAAAGAAGAATACGGTTCAGGCTGATAATATCGTGAGGATTTAATATTACTCTCAAATGGGCAATCACATCTTTTACATGAGCTGTTTCTATGAACTTTAATCCCCCGAACTTTTTATACGGAATAGCTCTTTTTCCCAGTTCTATTTCGAGATTGTATGTCATTCTTGCGCTGCGGCATAATACGGCAATATCGTTTAACGAAATATCTTCTTCCTGCAGTTCAAGCACTCTTTGTGCTACAAATTCCGCCTCTGTCTGCATATCGTTCATACAGATAAGCGCCGGTTTTTCCGGGAAAACAATATCTGAAAACAGATTTTTTGTATACTTTTCCTTTGCTTTTTTTATTATCTCATTTGTAAGAGCAAGAATATTCTGCGAGCTTCTGTAATTCTGCTCAAGTTTGATAACTTTTGTACCGGGAAAGATATCCGGAAAATCAAGAATATTTCTGAAATTTGCCCCACGGAAAGAGTAAATACTCTGAGAGTCGTCTCCGACAGCCATCACATTGTTGTGCTCCGATGCAAGAAGTTTTATTATGTCAGCCTGTAGGGAGTTTGTGTCCTGATATTCGTCTATCAGTATATATTTATATTGGTTTGAAAGCTTTTTTCGAATTTCATCATTTGACTGCAAAAGAGTTCTCAAATACAGAAGCAAATCGTCATAATCAAGAAGGCTGTTTTGCCTTTTGTAGGAAACATAATATTTTGAGATTTCATTGATTTTTTCAACACAGTGCGAGAACTGATTGTATTCGCTTTCGATGACTTCCTGAGCGGTCAAATTTTTGTTTATTGCTTTTGAATAAATATCGAGAATGGTTCCCTTTCTCGGAAAACGTTTTTCCTGTTTTCCGATTACTGTGCCTCTCAGGTGGTTTATTACATCTTCTGCATCTGCTCTGTCTATTATGGTAAAGTTGTTTTGCAGTTCAAGCAGGTTTGAATATTTTCGCAGAATATAATTTGAAAATGAGTGGAAAGTTCCGCCTGCAACCTTTTCACACCTGGAGTCGAGAATCATAACAGCTCTGTTGAGCATTTCATCTGCTGCCTTTTTGGTAAATGTAAGCAAAAGAATATTTTCGGGTTTTACTCCGCTTTCAATAAGTCTTGCAACACGAAAAGTGAGCGTTTTTGTTTTGCCTGAGCCTGCACCGGCAATCACCAGAACCGGACCTGTTTTAAATTTTACGGCTTCAAGCTGGGCGGGGTTGAGTTCTTTTTCATAATTTATTTTGTATTGAGAAGCTGTGTCCTGTTTTTTTAGGACATATTTTTTGACGACAGGTGAGGCTGTTTTTTCCGGTATCAAATTTTCCATAAAAATATTATATCCGCATGAAAACAAGTATTCAAACATAAAAGTTGTTTGTATGTTAGCAGCCGGCTGCAAGGATAGTTGACATGGCGGTCGTCATCCTGAGCGGATTTTTGCGGGCACAAGGCTGCCCATGCGAACGAAAACCACGTTTTTCGTGAGCGCCAATAATCCAAGACAGCGGATTTTGTGCGGCTGTGGAGTTGAGTCTGTCTAACAGACGAGCGAACAGCCATGTGAGGACGGACGTTACTCCGTCCGAACATCAATAATCCAAGACAGCGGATTTCCGGACGGATGAACTCCGAAGGATCTATAAATTACTTTGCTGATTTGAATATTTTTTCCATTCCGATTTGAAAATGTCAGCCCCCTCCCCATCTCGACCTTCCCCAAGCCGGGGAAGGGGTTTTACAATACAACTTTTCCAATATAGTATCGGCGCCAGGGTGTAAGTCCCCTCCCCAACTCGGGGAGGGAGTGTTGTAGTGAACTCGTCCAAGTATCTGTAATTGAAAAAACATCAAAAAACAGCAAAACAAAAATTTAAAACAAAATTTATATGCCGAATAACACGAATAAAAAACCGGAAACAAAAAGAGGATTCCAAAATGAAATCCTCTTTTTTGAACTTTCAAGATAAGAAACAAAACTACTTTTGTTCGTATCTTTTTTTGAATCTTTCAACTCTACCTTCAGTATCCATGATTTTCTGGTTGCCTGTGTAGAACGGATGGCATTTGTTGCAGATTTCAACAGTAATGTTTTCTTCTATAGAACCTGTTTCAATTTCGTTGCCGCAAACGCATTTGATTTTCATTTTTTTATATTCCGGATGAATATCTTTTTTCATTTTCTTCATTCCCTTCTGTAAAATTTGCTCAGTAGTTAAATTTTAGACCGCTAAAAAAATATTATCAAGACTTTTGTGGTAACATTAAAGAAAATGTAATATAAAAAGGGATTTACATATCATGAAAATGTCAAAATTGTTTGTGCAAACATTGAGAGAATTTCCTTCCGATGCGGAAGTTATCAGCCACAAACTGCTTGTCAGAGCAGGATATATCAGAAAGCTCGCACAGGGTGTTTATAACTATTTGCCTTTAATGTGGAGAGTTTTAAAAAAAGTTGAAAATATAGTAAGAGAAGAAATGGATGCGGCAGGCGCTCAGGAGATGCTTATGCCGTTTGTACAGCCTGAAGAACTATGGCAGGAATCAGGCAGATGGAATGTATACGGCAAAGAACTTATGAGATTGAAAGACCGCCACGGACGGGGCATGTGCCTTGGACCTACTCACGAAGAGGTTATTACCGCTGTTGCAAGAGAGGGAATTAAATCGTACAAACAACTGCCTGTTAATCTGTATCAAATCCAGTCCAAATTCCGTGATGAAGTACGTCCTCGTTATGGTCTTTTAAGAGGACGTGAGTTCATAATGAAAGATGCATACAGTTTTGATGCTTCTCAGGAAGGTCTTGAAAAATCATACAAAATTATGGCGGATGCTTATTACAAAATATTTGACCGCTGCGGACTTGAAACAAAAGCTGTACAATCCGACTCAGGTGCAATCGGCGGTGCTGTATCGCATGAGTACATGGTTTTAATTGACGACAACGAAAATAATGCAGGTGAAAACGACGTATTTTTCTGTAAAAACAAAAACTGCGGCTATGCTGCTAACGCAAATCATGCCGTATCTGTGCTGGAACCTGTTGAAGTTGACGGTGCAAAGTTTGGTTTTAACGAATTTAAAAAAGTTGATACACCGAATACAACTACTATTGAAGAACTTGCGGAATTTTTGAAAATTCCCGCAACCGTAATTCTAAAATCAATGATTTATGTTGCGGACAACAGAATTGTCATGGCATTAATCAGAGCTGACAAAACTTTTGAAGAAACAAAAGTTATGAACGCCGTTGGTGCAAACGAAATCAGAAGCGCAGCACCTGCCGAGCTTGAGGCAATATTTGGTGCAAGCAAAGGATTCGTCGGTCCGAAAGATATTGAACAGGTAAAAATTCCTGAAGAATACGAAGGTGAAAAAATTACGGTTGTTGCCGATTTAACCGCTCAGGAAATGAAAAACTTTGTCATCGGTGCAAACGAAACTGACAAACACTTCACCGGTGTAAACTGGTCCGACTTGAATGCTCCGATTTTTGCTGACATCAGGCTTGTTGAAGCCGGCGAAAAATGTCCGGACTGCGGTGAGCCTTTGTATGTGACAAAAGGTATCGAAGTAGGTAACATTTTCCAACTTGGTACAAAATACTCAAAAGCCATGAATGCCGTTTATCTTGACGAAAACGGCAA
>CALVEJ010000019.1 GCA_944326535.1 Candidatus Gastranaerophilales bacterium
TGAATGTATACGGTGTTGAAATGAATCTCGGTACGATTGTAAGTGAAATTACCGGCAAAGTTGAAGAAGAAATGAGAGAACTTCTTCGAACTGAATCAACAAAAAGAATTTTTGGAATTACCAAAAGAGCTGCAACGCCTCCGAGATATGCTATTGTAAGAATGCCGACCTCTGAGCTTGTACCATTTACAAAAGCAGGGGGTATGGCTGTAGTGCCGAAAGATCTGGCAAGCAACCTTGCTGCTGTTATGGAAGGCAAGGCACAGAAGGGTGCAATGATTTTGGACACTCCTTTGTACACAGGACAAACAGCAGCGGATACTTTCTTATCCAAAGTAGCAAAAATTTCACCAGAAACAGGAAAATTTGAAGGTCAGTACGAATATATCAAAAAGAGCTTCAACAACAAAAAAGGCATATGGGTACAAGACAAACTTGCAACTCTCAATGAAGTACAAGAAATGCTCGTGCCAATGCATACAGAAAAAGGTATTATCAAAGAAAAAGTCGGAGTTTATATTACAGATGCAATGGAAGCTCCGGTTGACTGGGAAGCGCTTCAGCAAAGACTTTCAGAAGAAACAAAAACCGCAATAAATAAAGCAATTCAAGAAGGCAAAAATTATGAAACTGATTTTGTAAAAATCAAAAAAGATCCAAAAACAAATCAAATAGAGGCATATGGAAAATACAGAACCGTATTCTATGATTCCAAAAAATTTGATATGTCAGCAAGAAAGTTAAATGAAGGTGAAAAGTTTAACCTGTACAGAAACGACACTCTTTCTTCCGGCGAAACAGAAAGAATGACTTATTTCTCCAAGTTTTTTACCGAACAATTATACAATTCAGATGAAAGCAAATTTGTCTTGAAAGCGTTAGACAAACTGGATGAAAAAGGCAATGTAATAATTAATCCCAAAACGCAGAAACCGGAAAAAGAGTATATCAAACTCGGGGCAGATGCGATTATCGGCAATGATTGGCACACGGGACCAATTTCAGCAATACTTAGACAGCTCACAACCGTTAAAAAGTATTACGGCATGGATCCCCAAAAAGCCGAAAAACTTCAGAATATTCCAATAATGACACTGCTGCACAATGTAGAATATAAAGGTGCAGTTGGATTTAGCCAGGAAAGAATGTTTAATATTATGTTCGGCGAACATGCAGCCAAAATTGTTGAAAATGCCTACATGCCTGATGTCGCAGTAACAAAGGGTGCAGGTTTACCCGAATACCTATGGAATGCAATGATGACAGGCAGAGAAGTAAATCCGCAGATGATGGCAGCCAGCTATTCTGATATTCTCATTCCCGTATCAGAGAATTATGCGGGAGAAATAGCTTCTCACAGCGGATTTGGAGGCTCTGTGCATGACATATTCAAGATGCGTGCAAGAAAGTTTGAGTTTGCGGATCCTGATTATGTAAAAAGTGTTGTTTTGAGAAATAACCTCGATAAAAATCTTGTTACACAAGAAAAAACACTAGCAGGTATCAACAACGGATGCGACACATCAAACAATATTCTTTCAGAAAAAGTTGCAAGAGAAATAGAAACAAAGCTGGGACTGAAAGAAGGCTCAATTACACCTTATTCAAAAGATGTGAATATTCTCGAATGGCATAACAAGAACAAAAATGTATATCTTCAAGAGAATATTATAAAAGAAGTTGAGCAGGCAAAACAAACAAACGGAAAAACAAATCCGCTGAAGCTATATATGCCGGAATCAACTGACTTATCCGGAGTAACGGCAGACACTCCCGTGTTTGCACTTGCAGGAAGAATTGAAGATCAAAAAGGCATCGACATATATGCCAAAGGTATTCTTGAGTTTTACAAAAACTACAAAGGCAGCGAATATCCGGTCTTCTATTTACAGGGTATAGGCAAACCTCAATACGTACAATATTTCCTTGATGCAAAAAAAGAACTGGCAAAAACAAATCCAAAGGCTGCACAAAGGATGGTTGCCGCAGGATTATTCTCGGAACCCGGCAGATATGAAGGCTGCAAAATGATGACTGACTTCACACCTATGCCAAGCTGGTTTGAACCTTTTGGTCTTGTTCACAAAGAAATTGCAAAATTCAATGGAGCAGTACCGGTAATTAACGAAGTCGGCGGTTTGACAGCAAATCTTAACGACGAAATCAACGCACTGTTTGTAAAATTCCAGCACAGATTTGATCCTAATATTGATGCTGTAAAAATAAACGGCGAAAACCTTGGAAAAATCTTTGAAAAAGCAGTGAACATCTACCAAGATAAAGAGAAATTCGCAAATATGTTAAAAGAATCTCTCAATGCAGATCATGGATGGCTTACCAAAGACGGTCCTATTGATAATTACATAAAACTTTTTGAAAGATTAAATGTATTCAAACCTGATACAGTCAATGCCGTGTAAATGATAAATAATAAAACTTACAACAACAAAAAGGTCCTTAATAAGCTTAAGGACCTTTTTGTATTAATAAATCACCGTTTTACTTATGCAAGAACTTCTGTCTTGTTTGATACTTCTTTTGAACCCCTTACTGATTCAACAGATTCAACGATAGCGCAAGCAGCAGCAATCATTTCTATTTCTGATTTCAATTTATTTACGCAAGAACCGACACCAACAGCTGATGCACCTGCTGCCAATGCCATAGGAACTGTTGTTGTAGTCAATCCTGATGCAGTCATTACAGGAATTTCCACATTTCTTGCAAGTTCAATTGTGTTTGCAATAGAGACTTCAGCTGTTTCCAAAAGACCTCTTGCACCTTCAGATTGAGCATCTACAGTAGCAGCACCTTCTGTTTGAATCAGGTCTATATTGAGAGCTTCAAGTTCTTTAGCAAGATTAATCTGGTCTGAAATAGCAATATGACCTGGAACAGTAACACAAACAAAAACATTTGATTTTTTAATAAGTGCCAGTGTTTCCTTAACAATATCAAGAATTTCCATAGCGGACATTCTCATCCCTTTTTTGTACAAAGCATCAAAGTTGCCGATTTCAATAGCATCAGCACCGGCTTTTACAGCCATAGCCAAATCTTCCGGAACAATAGAAGAAACAAATACCGGCAATGAAGTATTTTCTTTTGCCATTTTGATTATTTCTTCATTTGCACATACATCAACAGCACTTGCTTTAGCTCTGTCTGCTGCGATTACTACACTTTTAACTCTGTCCATATCAAAGTTATCAATACCTGCGATAATTTTTACAGCTCTTTTTGCTGCCAAGTCTTTTTTGAATAAATCTATTCTTTTCATCTTAAAAACCTTTCTTATTATTCTTCACTATTTTCTTCTGTATTTATACCATCAAATGTTGTTTGTTGTACAGTATCCTGTTCGGCAGATGTATTACCAGCAGGCAAATTACATTCAGTATCAGTATTATCATCAGAATCAGGATCTACAATTTTATTTATTGTACAAACCATATCACCCTCTGAGAGGTTTTGTATTCTTACACCCGTAGCCGGTCTGCCCTGACGGGAAATACAATCGGCTTTGATT
This sequence comes from Candidatus Gastranaerophilales bacterium, assembly GCA_944326535.1. GTDB lineage: Bacteria > Cyanobacteriota > Vampirovibrionia > Gastranaerophilales > Gastranaerophilaceae > Limenecus. The sequence continues at coordinate 3,530 of CALVEJ010000019.1, forward strand.
CTTGAAACAACACCATTTTGTGTTACTACCATTATTTCATCTTTTTCTTCGACTATTGTCAAGGCAACAAGTCTTGATGAAGATGATTTGAATTTCGTAGCAATCAAGCCTATTCCGCCTCTATTTTGCGGTCTGAATTCAGAAAGTTTGGAGCGTTTGCCAAAGCCGTCAGATGTAACAACCAGCAAATCGGCATCATAATCTCTCGGAACTATATCACAGCCGATAAGTTTGTCACCGGATCTGAGTTTCATTGAATTTACGCCTCTTGCGCTTCTTCCAAGAGGTCTAAGGTCACTTATCGGAAATCTTATAGCCATACCGCATGATGTACCGATAATAACCTCATCGTTGTCTTTCGCCTGTTTTACCCAGCAGAGAGTATCACCTTCTTCCAATCCGATAGCTATTATGCCGCTTTTTCTGATATTTTCAAAGTTATCAAGAGAAATTCTCTTAATGTAGCCCTTTTGCGTAAGCATAATAAGGTTGGAAGCGGATTTAAAGTCACTTACAGGGACAACTGCCGTAATTTGTTCATCCTGTTCAAGCGGCAGCACATTGATAATAGGCAGACCCTTTGCCTGACGGCCGCCTTCCGGGAATTCGTATACATTCAAGCTGTATACAGTACCTTTTGAGCTGAAGAAAAGAACTTTGTCATGCATCATGGCAGTAAAGAACTGATCAACGTCGTCATCTTCTTTGGTCTTTATGCCTCCCTTGCCTCTTGTTGCTCTGTTCTGACGTTCAAATGTATCAAGAGCAATTCTTTTCAAATATCCCTGACGGGTAATAAATACAGCCATAGGAACATTTGGTGTTAAATCCTCGATAGTCATCTCATCAGCTTCCGGAACGATTTGAGTTCTTCTGTCGTCGCCGTATTTTTCTTTGTCTTCGAGAAGTTCTTCTTTAATGATATTCAAAACCTTTTGTCTGTCAGCAAGAATAGCTTCATATTCAGCAATTTTCTTTTTCAAGTCATCATATTCAGCTTTGATCTTATCCTGTTCCAAACCGGTCAAACGTCTCAATTGCATTTCCAGAATTGCATTTGCCTGATCCGCATCAAGCCCGAATCTGCTCATCAAACCGACTCTTGCTTCATCAGTTGTTTTTGACTTTTTGATAAGTTCAATAACTTCATCAAGACTGCCGAGAGCAATAATCAAGCCTTCCAATATATGCGCTCTGATTTTTGCCTTTTTAAGGAAGAAAATAGTTCTTCTTGTAACAACTTCTACTCTGTGCTCTACAAATTCATTCAAAACTTCGTAAAGATTCATCAATCGGGGCTGTTTACCGACAAGAGCAACCATATTTACCCCAAAAGTCGTGCTCAGCTGCGTATATTTAAACAGATTATTCTTAACAACTTCAGGTTTGGCATCACGTTTGAGTTCGATAACAATTCTCATACCCTCACGGTCTGATTCATCACGCAAATCTGAAATGCCGTCAATTTTCTTGTCACGAACAAGCTCGGCAATTTTTTCAATCAGCATTGCTTTGTTTACCTGATACGGTATTTCCGTAACAATGATAGCTGTTCTGCCCTGACGTCCGCCACCGCCGGGTATTTCTTCAAATTGAGCAACAGCACGCATTTTTATCGAACCACGGCCGGTAGTATAAGCCTGTTTTATATCCTGCAGACCAACGATAGTAGCTGCAGTCGGGAAATCCGGTCCTTTGATGTGTTCCATCAATCCCTCAACCGTAATTTCAGGATTGTCAATCAACGCAACCGTACCATCAACAATTTCGCACAAATTGTGAGGAGGAATATTTGTTGCCATACCTACAGCAATACCTGAGACACCGTTTAACAAAAGCATCGGCAATCTGACAGGCAAAACAGAAGGCTCTTCAAGCGAACCGTCAAAGTTTGGCGTAAAGTCTACAGTTTCACAGTCAATATCGGCAAGCATAGATTGTGTAATTTTATGCATTCTTGCTTCTGTATAACGCATAGCAGCAGCAGAGTCACCGTCAACTGAGCCAAAGTTTCCATGCCCGTCAATCGTTTGATATCTCGTAGAAAAATCCTGCGCCATGCGGACCAAAGATTCATATACCGCTGTATCACCGTGCGGGTGGTATTTACCGAGAACTTCACCGACGATTCTGGCGCTTTTCTTAAAAGGCTTATCCGGAGTCATTCCAAGTTCGTTCATAGCAAATAAAATACGTCTGTGAACAGGTTTCAAACCATCTCTGACATCAGGAAGAGCACGTCCTACAATAACAGACATCGCATAGTCAATGTATGAACGTTTCATCTCATCTCTTATATTTACGGGAACTATTTTTCCGTCTTCAAATAAATTTTGCTGGCTCAATTCTCCACCCCTAATTCTACTGTCTATACCTATATTCTAGCATAAACACATCGGGGTGCAAATTTTGTTAATTATTTTTTGGTGACATAATTACAGAAAAATTCTTGTTGAGAAAAAAACAAAGCCCGGAATGATAAGCAGAACCTTCTGTCACGTTAGATTCTTCGCTGCGCTCAGAATGACGTGTAGCTGTCATCCTGAGGACAAAGTCCGAAGGATCTTTTATTTTAGATTCTTCGCTGCGCTGTCTTGGATTTCCTTTGCGCTCTGCTCTGTCGTTCGTTTAGCTTCGCTTTTACTCACTTCGGGCATAGCTTACCGGGTTTCACCCGTCCGGAAATCCGCTGTCTTGGATTTCCTTTGCGCTCTGCCCTGTCGTTCGTTTAGCTTCGCTTTTACTCACTTCGGGCATAGCTTACCGGGTTTCACCCGTCCGGAAATCCGCTGTCTTGGATTATTGGCGCTCACGAAAAGCGTCGTTTCCGTTCGCATGGGCAGCTATATGCCCCGCAAAAATCCGCTCAAAATGACAGTAAGAGAGTAGGTTGGGCTGCTGTCATTCTGAAGCTTCCGAAATGCTTTGTCGCAAGGATGGAGCTGTGTTCAGAATCTTACCAATCTGATGTGTTATCACCTATTTGGCAAGATCCTGAAACAAGTTCAGGATGACAATATAGCCGTCATCCTGAGGACAAAGTCCGAAGGATCTTTATACACTAGTTTGAATAAAATATTCTAGTTGTTCTAAAAACCGAAAAATTTACCGATAGAAGACAATATATTACTTTGAACACCTGAAGAAGTCTGCAAATCCAAGCTTTGCATAACATCCGTTTCCGCATTATAGTTTTCACTAAAAATATTTGCAGACTTTTCCGTGTTTTGATATTCTGCACCAAGAAGCGGCTCAGACTCTCTGGGCATATAAACGCCTCTGGTCTTGCTTACATAATTGTATTTGGCAAACGGGTTATAGTAGTTTGCGGGATTTATCATATTGCTGTTCATAATTCATATATAAGAATATTTTTTTACAAAGCAAAAAATATCATTTTAATTATAATATTATTTACAATTCTTAAAAAAATATTATAATTAACAAATATGGAAGAACTAAACTTGAAATGCTATGCGCACCTTGGTGATGCTGTGTATGAAGTATTTGTCAGAGAAAAAATTATCTTTCTGACATCATCCCTTGCAAAAATGCACAAAATAAATACAAAACTTGTCAGAGCATCCTTTCAATGCGAGCTGTTAGACATACTTGAACCGCATTTAACAGAGAAAGAAAGAGACCTTGTAAGACGGGGCAGAAATATTCAAATATCTGCCGCACGAAAGGTCAATCAGTCTTTGCACCGGCTGGCAACAGGATTTGAGGTTCTTATAGGATACTTGCATCTGCACGACCATGACAGGCTTCTTAAGATTTTTAAAATAATATCTGACTACATTGATTCAAAAGACCATTTATTAAACGAATAGGCTGCTTAAAAATAAGCAGCCTTTAATTTATAAATAAAATCTATATAATTATTACGCTATAAAATTTGTTCCAAATCTCGTTGCACCCAAGAATACACATTCTCTAAGCATTGAGTCCATCGATCTGTATACACGTCTGGCGGGTTTCTTTTGCGCTTCTACAATTCCGGTTTGAGTATCATTATATTGAGCAGCAATTGATAAAGTATAGTTTGTAAAAGGATTTGTTGATATTGCCATTTTTGTTTTCTCTCTATTAGTCTCTTAATGCCTGTGAAGTTTGTTTATTTTAATTAGTTACCGTATTTGAAAGTGTTTGTAACGTTTTTGTCGATTGATTTTTCCCAGCTTTCCTGCTGATTTGAATACATTTTTTGTTTTGTTTCAAGCTGAGTTTTTTGAACTTCAAGAGTTTGTTCTTTTGCTTGAATAGCTCTCAATTGAGCTTCATATTTAGCATTGAATGCTGTGCTGTTAACCCATTCGATAGCAGATGCATCAATTTGACCTTCTTCGTCTTTGTGTTCTGCCATATAAGCTTGACCCATTGCTGTTTGTGTTTCGATAACCTGTTGAGATTGTCTTGCCAATGCTGTAAGTTGGTTAGTTATTAATTGCAATTGATATTCGCAGTTAGATTTTACATCCTGTGTCATCATTGTTGTTAAATTTGAAATTACAAAGCCCATCTCTTTACCTCTTTTTCTTATTTACTTCTTGTATATATATAAAGTAAAAAAGTATATAAAAATTGCTTTTTTAGTATATACTTTGCTTAACATTTTGTAATATAATAGCTAAAATCCAGAAATATCTTGATTTTTAATTATTAAGATATGTAAAGAGGCATGTATTTTAATTTGTTCTATAATAATCTCATGGGATATATAAGCGTTAACAAGCGAGGAGCAGGATATGGAAAATACAGTTGTTATCGGTGCGCAATGGGGCGATGAGGGAAAAGCAAAAATCACTGATTTATTAGCACAAAATGCTGATATAATCATACGCTATCAAGGCGGCTGCAACGCCGGACACACTGTTGTTGTTGATGAAAAAACTTTTAAATTCCACCTTATTCCCTCCGGCATTTTATACAAAAACAAATTGTGTTTTATTGGTGCAGGTACGGTAATATACCCCGACGTCCTTGAACAGGAAATAGAATCGCTGAAAAAAGACAACATTGATCTATCAGGCTTAAAAATCTCACCGCTCGCATCTATAACAATGCCATATCACATAGATATTGACGGCTACTCGGAAGATACTGCCAAAGGTGCTGAAAAAATAGGAACAACAAAAAAAGGTATCGGGCCGACATATACAGACAAAATTTCAAGACACGGGATTAAGGTTCAGGACCTGTTTGATGAAGAAGGATTGTCGAAAAAGCTTGATCTTATTCTTCCGCTGAAAAACAAAGAATTGACACACGTATATGGGTTAAAACCCTATACAAAAGAAGAAATAACATCTCTTTGCCAAAAATATGCAAAAATTATCAAGCCCTATCTTTGTAATGACTGGCAAAAAATATTTCATGAAGCACTTGAACAAAATAAATCCATACTATTTGAAGGTGCGCAGGGTGTAATGCTTGATGTGGACTGGGGAACATACCCTTACGTAACAAGTTCAAATCCGGTAGCCGGCGGTGCTTGTACCGGCAGCGGTTTCGGACCTTCTGTTATAAAAGAGATAATAGGTGTTTCAAAAGCATACATTACAAGAGTCGGTGAAGGACCTTTTGCCACAGAGTTAAAAGACGAAACAGGCGAAAAAATCAGGAACATAGGTCACGAGTTTGGTACAACCACAGGCAGACCACGCAGAACAGGATGGTTTGATGCTGTAGTTGCAAAATACGGAGCTCTTGTCAGCGGATTGACATCTATGGCACTTACAAAACTGGATGTTTTCGATACTTTTGACAAAATAAAAGTATGCACGGCATACAAAGACAAACGAACAGGCGAGATTTTTGATTATTACCCGACAAATGTAAATATACATGAGTTTTTGGAGCCAGTATACGAAACACATGACGGCTGGAAGCAAGACATTACAAAAATAAAAACATATGATGAGCTGCCGGAAAATGCAAAAAAATATATTGCCCGTCTTGAGCAGCTTATGGGGGTAAAAATTTCTGTCATTAGTGTCGGTCCGGACAGAGATCAAACTATTTTTAGATAAGTTTCTCCAATCGGCTGATTGTTTTTGAAAAAAACTATTGACGGGAATTTTTGTTCTTGTTATTGTAGATAAGCAAACCGAAACATAATGAAAATTTTATAAAAAAATGCGTCTGTAGCTCAGCAGGTAGAGCACTCCCCTTTTAAGGGATAGGTCATGCGTTCGAATCGCATCAGACGCATTTTTTGATTTTCGGAAGGGCGGAGTCGAGTCCGAATGGACGAGCGAGCCCGTAAGAGCATCAGTCGATATTGAGTGAAAATTTGCAAAGCAAATTTGAACGAAATAAAAGACTGTGCGTACCCGAATAATCAAATTTTATCTACATACTATTAAATACTCACAGTTAATCGTAACATCAACACCCAAGAGGCAATTTTTACCCGTCCTTTGTTTTTATATAAACATAAAGGAATTTTGTGGTGAATATAGGTCCGTTAAGAAATGCAAAAACATATTTAAAAGCAGGTGCACTGGCAATGCTGGTAAGTGCAGCGACCTGTATAAAAAAGCCTGCGCTAACAAAGGATGTTATTGAATTTTCGCATCCTCAAGCAGCCATGCTGATAAAAAAGCTTGAAGCGGGAGACAGGCATTGTGCAACAATATATCTTAACGGAGAAGCGGAACGATTAATCACAAAAAAAGAAATGAGGGAGTACAAAAAAGTACCTCAAAGTATTCTTGATACACTAAAAACACTTCCCGACACTATGGAAGTATACTATCAGGTTTACAAGGGCAAAGCAGACCAGTACATTCAAAAACAGTTAAAGAAGAAAAACAATTTGCTTACCGTAGGGCACGGAAATACAGGCAGAGGCTATATATCGCTCGCCGGAGGAAGAAAAGCAAAAGAAGGAGACTATATAAGCCAATACAGTGCAGATAGTCTGTTTAATCAAGCTCTCAACCAAAAAGATTCAATTTTGAGAGGAAATATTTCAAAAAAAGCATACAAAAGATTAAAAGACAATGAAAAAGATGCCATATTGAGCTATTTATACAATGTTAACGAAACATTGCTCAAAAAGCACAATGACAGCAGAGCAATTCCCGAATCATTTTTTGAATGTATAGAAAGAGGAAACAAAGAAATTGCACAGGCAAAATTCAATGTTATGCCCAGCGCAAAAGCAGTCAGAACCGGTCTCGCAAAACGAAATTTGATTCAAATGCTGGTCTATGGCAACGGACAAATTTATAAAAATGAACACGCAATAAACAATTTTCATGATATGCTGGATATAATCGCCCAAAAGCCCGATGCCAAACGCCGTCTTGAAGAAATTTGCAAAATTGTAGAGCAATACGGCGTAAACAAAAAAAATCTTGAAAAAACAAAACTTGAAATTTCCGAATACTTATCAAAGTAAATATGGCTTTAGATACTGACCTGTATATGATTTTTTACATTTTATAATTTCTTCAGGAGTACCTTCAAATACTATATTTCCGCCTGCATTTCCACCTTCCGGTCCAAGGTCAATAATATGATCCGCAATCTTTATCAAGTCCATATTGTGCTCAATAATTAATATTGTGTTTCCGGCATCTGCAAGTTTGTTAATGATTTTTATCAGCTTATCCAAATCATACCAGTGAAGTCCGACAGAAGGTTCGTCCAAAAGATACAATGTTTTACCGGTAGCCTTTTTGTTCAACTCAGAGGCAAGCTTTATTCTTTGCGCCTCACCGCCTGATAATGTCGTTGCACTCTGACCAAGTTTTATATAACCCAAACCGACATCATACAATGTTTTTAAACGGCTTTTAATTTTGGGTATATTTTCAAAAAACACATAAGCTTCAGCAACAGTCATATTCAATACATCCGAAATTGTTGCGCCTTTGTATTTAACCTCAAGAGTCTCTCTGTTGTATCGTTTACCCTTGCAGACATCACATTTTACATAAACATCAGACAAAAAATTCATTTCAATCTTAATCAGACCGTCACCCTTGCAGGCTTCACATCTGCCGCCTTTTACATTAAAGCTGAAACGTCCGGGTTTGTATCCTCTGACCTTTGCTTCATTTGTCATTGCATACAATTCCCTGATGTAAGTAAATACATCCGTGTATGTAGCAGGATTTGAGCGGGGAGTTCTGCCAATCGGAGATTGGTCAATATCAATAATTTTGTCTATATTTTCAAATCCCAAAATTTCATCAACACCCTGTGGCTTGGGTTTGTTCCCCCTGAGTTTATGAATTGCATATTCATGAATTAAATCCTGCATTAACGTAGATTTCCCAGATCCGGAAACACCAGTTAATGCAACTATTTTCCCGAGAGGGATATCGAGATTTATATTTTTCAGATTATTCAAATGAGCATTTTTTACAGAAATAAAATTGCCGTTGCCTTCTCTTCGTTTTGAAGGAACCGCTATTTTTTTTGCACCGCTGAGATACTGTCCTGTTATTGATTCTTTAACATTTTTTATCTCATCTAAAGAGCCTTTTGCTACAATTTTTCCGCCATGCACACCGGCTCTGGGACCAATATCAACAATATAATCCGCATTTTTCATTGTATCTTCATCATGTTCTACAACAATCAGCGTGTTACCAAGATTTCTTAAACGAAGAAGCGTTTTTATGAGCATATCGTTGTCACGCTGATGTAAACCGATAGAAGGCTCATCCAGAACATATAAAACGCCGGACAAACCGCTTCCGATTTGTGTAGCTAGCCTGATACGCTGTGCTTCGCCGCCGGAAAGAGTCAATGACATTCTGCTTAAATTCAAATATCCCAAACCGACGTCAAGTAAAAATTTGAGTCTTGAACGAACCTCTTCCAAAATCTGTTTTGCTATTTTCATCTGGTAATCAGTCAGTTCCAAATACAAATCAGAAAAGAACTTAAAACTCTCTGTTATCGGCATATTGCATACTTCAAAAATATTTTTTCCTCCGACCGTAACAGCAAGCACAAACGGCTTCAATCGTGCGCCCTTGCAATCGGGACAGGGTGTCATTTTCATATATTTTTGAATTTCTTCTCTCCAATAATCACCGTTTGATTCATTGTATCTTTTTTGAAGAAAAGGTATTACACCGACAAATCTCATTTTCTGTGTTGTATACCGGTGGGTGCCAAACTGTTTTACACGAAAATCAATTATATCTTTTCCGCCATAGAGTATAATTTTTTGATGTTCTTCCGAAAGTTTTTCAAACGGTTTATTCATATCTATTCCGTAATAAGAACAAACAGAGTTCAAAACATCGGTATAGTAAGATGTTGTAGTTTTGCTCCACGGGTAAATTGCACCCTCATGCAAAGATTTTTTTCTGTCAGGAACAATTAAATCCGGATCAATTACAAAATCTGCGCCCAATCCGGAACAAGTCGGACAAGCACCGTATGGATTATTAAAACTGAAACTTCTCGGCGCCAGTTCCTCAAAGCTCAATCCGCACTTAGGACATGCCAGTTTTTCAGAAAAAATGAGTTCATCTCCGCCTATGACATCCACTGTCATAAGTCCGTTTGCTTTTTTCAATGCTATTTGAGCACTATCAGCCAATCTGGATTTTGCTGATTCTTTAACGACTATTCTGTCAACAACAACATCTATATCGTGCTTTTGAGTTTTAGCAAGTTTTATGTCCTTTGGATCTGTTTCATCAAGATTATAAAGTTCTCCGTCCACTTTTATACGAATAAATCCTTCCTGCTGCAGCTCAGAAATAAGCGAAGCATACTCTCCCTTTTTACCTCTGACAACAGGTGCAATAATTTGAATTTTTGTACCTTCAGGCAGCTTCAAAATTTTATCCACGATTTCATCAATACTCTGGGGTTTTATTTCATCGCCGCACTCAGGACAGTGAGGAATACCTATACGTGCATACAGAAGTCGTAAATAATCATATATTTCCGTAACAGTACCGACAGTTGAACGGGGATTATTTGACGTGGATTTTTGATCAATAGAAATTGCAGGCGAGAGCCCTTCGATGCTTTCAACATCGGGTTTGTCCATCTGACCGAGAAACTGGCGGGCATATGTAGAAAGACTTTCGACATATCTTCTCTGTCCCTCGGCAAAAATAGTATCAAATGCCAGCGAACTTTTTCCGGAACCGGATACACCGGTAAAAACTATTAGTTCATTTTTCGGCAATTCAAGATCTACATTTCTCAAATTGTGCTGATTAGCACCTTTTATGACAATTTTAGCATTCATACCAGAAAAATAATGTCCCCATAATCAAATTACAAGGACATTATTTCACAACAATTAAAGTTATTCAAATCTATTATTTATCCAGACCAAAGCGGATTCGTTTGTCCAGATGTCTGCCGATTACATGCTTAGGCAGATTCATTTCATACAATTTATCAGCATTGGAATATACAAAAGAACTTTCTGATTTTTCTTCAAATTTGTCCGGTCCAAGTGTAATATTGTACTTTTCCGAAATATTATAGAATCTCACACCCGGATCTCTGTCGCTGTCTTTTACCTCAGATATACTAATATCAATTGTATCGTCATCTGTTCCGATTTTTTTACCCTGCTCAATGAGCTTTGCTCTGTCTTCTTTACTCAAAAGACTTTCCGGTGCAGAAATTGTGGTACGGGCTTTAAAACTTGTATTATATGGTTTTACAGATAATATTTTACCAACAGACATAATTCGTCTCCTATCTATTTAAGCAGTCTATCAAATATATTTTTTATGTAATTCTTTGGTGAATTTTTTTCTACAAGTTCACCTCTTTTTATATATGGTATATCAATGGAATTATCAACAGAAATAACATTGTTATCATTAGTTATAGAGTATTTTTTTCTTGCTTTATACATCTTTACGGAAGGATCAATTTTGCTGTCAAACAGATCACTTACAGAAATCTCAATTACATCCGAATCTATTCCGATTTTTGCTCCGATTTCTTCAAAATATTCTTTGTTTTCTTTGCTCAAAAGACTTTCGGGTGCTGTGATTGTAGTATGTGCCTTAAAATTCGTTTTCAAAGGAGCAGATATACCAATTTTTGAAATACTCATAAAAAACCTCCTGTTTATGTATGCAAGTATAACATGCGTACAAAAAATAATTTGCTACATAAACATACAATATTTTACAAATTTAACATCTTTATAAAAATTTTATATCCCAAAGATATTTTTTTGATAGAATAACATTTGAGGTTAATTATGCAAATAGAATTTTTGTACTCAAAAATACACAGAGCCACTGTTACTGATGCAAATTTAGAATATGTCGGTTCAATTACTATTGATGAAGAGCTGATGGATGCAGCAAACTTGCTTGAAGGAATGAAGGTAGACATCCTGGACGTAAACAATGGTGAACGCTTTCAGACTTACGTCATCAAAGGGAAAAAAGGCAACGGCGACATTTGTCTAAACGGAGCGGCAGCACGAAAAGTTGCAGTGGGCGACAAAGTTATTATTGTTTCTTATGCAATGATGACATTAGAAGAAAAATCCCATTTCCAACCAGCTATAGTTATGGTAGACGAAAAAAATAAAATTGTTAAAAAATTATAACAAACCGGCAAAATTTTACGTTGTCCGGTTTTTATTTTTTTCAAATAATGCTAAAATTCTAAAAAACAGGAATTGAGAAATTGCAAAATACTATAAATCAGGAATTTATAACAAAACAGCACTCCAATCCGATTTTTTCTAATACAAAAAACGGAAACCAAGCTCTTCTTCAGTTTGTGGAAAGAAGACTCAATAAAATTTTCTTTGATGAAGTAAATTCATCTGATTCAATATTTAAAAAAGTTAGTAATAATGCCATCCGTAAGATGGCGTTGTTTTTATCCGGGCACATAAAACGCTCTTGTTCAATCGGTATTGCAGGAGAAACAGCAAGCGGCAAATCAACTATTGCTTACGACATAATTGAAACCATCCGGTCATTTGCTGATGAATACTGCATAAACAATGTTATAACAAGACTAAACACAGACGATTATTACTATGATCGTTCTGATATGGTAAAAAAAGCAGGAAGTTTTGCGGAATTTGCAAAACATTACGACCTTGATGTACCGGAAGCGCTTGAGCTGGAACTTATGAAAAAGCACATAAAACAGCTTTTATTCGGAGATACTGTGTACCTGCCAAAGTATGATATGTCAGGTACGGCGATCAGACGGGACAATGTTACAAAAGCTGTACCATCAAAGATTATTATTTCAGAAGGATTGTTTACTCTTACAGAAAAAGTAGTTGATGCTTTTGATTTCAAAATATACGTTGACGTATCAAGAAAAGTTCAAAAAGAGAGATTTTACAAACGTGCTCAGGAAAGAGATCTTGGCGACTCAGCTGATGAAGTATACAACAACGCATACTCAAAAGCACAAATTTACATCCATCCCACAGCAGCAAAAGCGGATATTATTCTCTCCGGCGAAGCAGACCGTGCGGCATACAAAAAATTTATCAACAAAGTTCTCAGTCTTGTTGAAGAAATTCAAACCGATTCAAAAAGCAGCCACGGCATATTAATGCCAAGATAGGTAAAAAAATGAAATTATGTCTGTTTCAAGGAACATTCAATCCTATACATATTGCGCATTTAAAGATATGTGAATATGCTAAAAAGAACTTTGATTTTGATAAAATTCTTTTAATTCCTGCAGCAAAACCTCCGCACAAAGATTATGACGAGTCAATGTCCTTGCACAGACTCAATATGGCGGAAATTGCAGCAAAAGATATTGACTATATTGAAGTAAGCGATATTGAATACCAAAGAGATGATTTGTCATATACGGTGCCGACCGTTGAAGAAATTTATGAAAAATATCCGGTCGAAGGAATGATAAATTTTATAATAGGCACAGATGCATTTAAAAATATAGAGAACTGGTACGAATCAGAAAAGCTAAAAAAAATGGTAGACTTTGTTCTCTTTGTCAGAGAGGATGAACAAGCACTGAAAGCTGATGAAACATATTTGCAAAAACTTAAAGAAAAAGGATATAATTACAGAATGATGAAAATGCCTTTTATTGACATTTCATCAACGCAAATAAGAAAGAACATACACAACAGCGTGCCGATAAAAGCACTTGTACCGCAGGGAGTGGCAAACTACATTGACAAATATGGCTTATACAGAAAATAAAATTGAAGAAATCCAAAGCTGGCTGAAAGAAAACTTATACGAAGAAAGATATATTCACTCTCTGGGTGTAATGGATACAGCTGTAGAATTGGCGGAAAAATACAATTTGGATATAGAAAAAGCCAGGATAACAGGACTTTTGCATGATGCAGCAAAATGTTTTTCAAACGAAAAACTTTTAGAAATTATTCACACTCACATTCCTGATGTTCATGACTGCGAACTGTTGAATTACAAAACACTGCATGCGCCGGTAAGTGCATATCTGGCAAAAGAAAAATTTGGTATCACAGACCCGGAAATTCTGGATGCAATTAGATGGCATACCCTTGGCAGATGCGGTATGTCAGTATTTGAAAAGATTATATTCCTTGCGGACAAAATAGAAGCAAGAACAAGAGAAAAAGAATTTCGACATCAATGCTTGGAGTTATTAAAAGAGGAAAACGGGCTCAATAAAGCACTTTTCAAATGTTTTGAAGCGACTATAAAGAGCCTTGTAGACAGAAGACTTGCTATATGCCACATAACAATAGATGTCTACAACGAGCTTTTGGAAGAAATTACAAAATAAAGGAAAAAACAATGATAATCCCAAGTATAGATTTAATGAACGGAAAAGCCGTCCAGCTCAGACAGGGAATGGAAAAAGTTCTTGAAAGAGATGATGTCATTGAACTGGCAAAATACTACGGCAGATTTGGAGAACTTGCCGTTATAGATATAGATGCAGCAGTAGGCAATGGAAACAATGAAGCTCTCATAAAACAAATATGCAAAGTTGCTTCGTGCCGTGTCGGCGGGGGAATCAGAGACGTCGATAAAGCTAAGAGAATGCTGGCAAACGGTGCAAAGAAGATAATAATCGGTACTGCAGCCGATGAAGAATTCCTTTCTAAACTACCCAAGGACAAAGTTCTTGTTGCAATAGATGCAAAAGACGGAAAAATAGCAACTCACGGCTGGACAAAGTATAGCGACAGTACACCGTTAGAGTTAGTCAGAAGATTTAACAACCTGTGTTCCGGTTTTTTGTATACTATAGTGGAAAAAGAAGGAATGATGGGCGGCACCGATCTGAATGCAATAAAAGAAATCCGCAATGCAACGACAAAAGAACTTGTTGCCGCCGGCGGCATAAGCACTGTCGAAGAAATAGTTCAGCTCCAAAAGATGAATATCTCAACACAGCTTGGTATGTGCATATACACAAACAAAGTTTCTCTGGAAGAAGCTTTTTGCAAATGCCTTGATTTTGAAAAAAGATTTGGATACCTTCCTACAATTGTTCAGGACTATGATACAAAACAAGTTCTTATGCTTGCATACTCAACACCGGAATCAATTGTGCAGGCACTGAAAACGGGAATAGGAACTTACTTCAGCAGAAGCAGAAAAAAAATATGGGTAAAAGGAGAAACGTCCGGAAATACGCAGGAGCTGGTAACAGCACGCTTTGACTGTGATATGGACGCAATTCTGTTTATTGTCAAACAAAGGGGCAATGCCTGCCATCTGGGACGGTATTCTTGCTTCGGAGACAAAGAATTTTCCATAAATGAGCTATATAACCTGCTTTTGGATAGAAAAAGGCTTCTGCCGGACAATTCATTCACAACAAAATTATTCAATGATGAATTTTATCTAAAAAGAAAAATTATGGAAGAAGCCTTTGAATCAGTAAACTTTGAAAAAGGCGACGGGCTTGAATGGGAAGCTGCGGACTTAACATATTTTATGCTTACATTTATGGCAATGCACAATATTACACCGCAGGATATATTGAGTAATCTCGCAAGCAGAACGAAATAGCACTTATCACAGATTACAAAGAAAAAGAAAAGCAATGATGCTAGTCTTTATTTTTGCTTGCAAGATAGCTCAACACAAGCATTATTACTGAGATAAGTACTGCATACATAAAAAATCTGAGCGAAGCACCAACAATAAAGCTTGCTATAGCCCCTGATACCGTAGCAATAGATGCCAGTATCAGAACAGTCTGGTTCTGTGAAAAACCTCTGTGCAAAAGTTTGTGATGTAAATGTTCCGCATCTGGAGTAAAAGGAGAAACGCCCTTTGCAATTCTTCTTAATGACGAAAAAGTTATATCAATAATCGGCACAGAAAGAATAAAGAACGGTACAAACATTGTCAAAGCCGCAGATTTCATAACTCCGGTAATTGAAAGTGTAGCAAGCAAAAATCCTGCAAACAAAGCACCCGAATCACCCATAAATATTTTGGCAGGATGAAAATTGTAAGTCAAAAAGGCAAGCATCGAACCTGCAAGAATAAAAGCAATCAATGCGCTTATTGCATTAGTCGGAGTCATTGCTACAGCTGTCAGACCAAGGGTAACAGCACTTATTGTAACAATTGACCCCGCCAGCCCGTCTACGCCGTCTATAAAATTTAATGCATTGCTAATACCTACAATCCAAAGTATAGTGACGATATAAGACCAGACAAGCCCCAGATGAATAGGCGAACCAAACGGATTGTAAATTGTATCAACACTTATACCCAGGAAAAAAACAATTGATGCTACAGCAATTTGTATCATCAGTTTAAATTTAGCGTTCAAGCCATAGATATCATCTACAAGTCCCAGCAAAAACATCAAAGAACTGCCGAGAAGTATTCCGGAAAGCAATTTCCCGTAAGGATAATAGCTCAAAATGACAAGCAGCAAAAACGTAAGCATTGCGCTTGACCATATAGCAATACCACCGAGACGAGCAATCGGCTCATGATGAATTTTTCTCTCGTTCGGTTTATCTATAAGATTGTTCTTCTTTGCAAAATAGATCACAAACGGCATAATGAAAAACCCCAAAAGGTAAGACATTATAGCACCTAATATATGAGCATCTGAAAGTTTTAATGAAATCATTTTTTATCCTTACATATTCGGGTACAGAGGATACTTTTTGCAGAGTTTTAAAGAACGCTCCCTCAGATTTTCAAGAGCAATTTCATTGTCAGAAGCAACAACTGCACCCGCAATAATTTTTGCTACCTCAACCATATCATCTTCTTTAAACCCTCTTGTTGTAACAGCAGCAGCACCCAGTCTTACGCCGCTTGTTACAAACGGACTTTGAGGATCATTTGGCACTGTATTTTTGTTTGCCGTAATACCCACCTTTTCAAGAACATTTGCGATATCCTTACCTGTTTTGTTAAACCTTCTCAAATCCAGTGTCATGAGGTGGTTTTCAGTACATCCTCCCACAATATCCATACCTTCATCCATAAGAGCATTAGCCAGAGCTTTTGCATTTTTTACAATCTGAGCGGCATACTCTTTAAAAGAAGGTTCGAGAGCTTCTTTCAAAGCTATTGCTTTACCGGCAATAATGTGTTCCAACGGACCGCCTTGCATTCCCGGGAAAACCGCCTTGTCTATACCTGCAGCATGTTCGTTATCACACATGATAATACCGCCTCTCGGACCTCTCAATGTTTTGTGTGTAGTTGTTGTAATAAAATGGGCATAACCCGCAGGAGACGGATGGACACCGCCTGCAACCAGCGCAGCAATATGAGCTATATCAGCCATCAAATATGCACCGACCGAATCAGCAATTTCTCTAAAACGTTTAAAATCAATTATTTTGGAATAATTGCTGGCACCTGCAATTATCATTTTAGGTTTACACTCTTTTGCAAGTCTTTCAACTTCATCATAATCAATACAACCGTTTTCATCCACGCCATAGCTTACAATGTTATAATTTATACCTGAGAAATTAACAGGCGAGCCATGGGAAAGGTGACCGCCGTTTGACAAATCCATGCTCAAAACAGTATCTCCGATATTCAGAGCATACAAGAACACAGCCATATTTGCCTGGGCACCGCTGTGCGGCTGAACATTTGCATGTTCAACACCAAAAAGCTTTTTGCAGCGTTCCTGAGCAAGTTCTTCAATAACATCTACATTTTCACATCCGTTATAAAATCTTTTATGCGGTTTACCCTCAGCATATTTGTTTGTTAACACAGAACCGCATGCTGCCATTACCGCAGGCGAAGTAAAATTCTCACTCGCAATCAATTCAATTGTATTCTGCTGTCTTTCAAGCTCCTTTGCAATAGCCGCAGCTACTTCAGGATCTGTTTGTTTAATTATATCCAACTCCATTGATAATCTCCTACCCTAATCTGCTTTTTTAATTCTACAACACGAAAAAAAGCATGTGAAACATGTAACATACTTCTAATTAAAACCACAATAATGCTAAAATAAAAAAGGAGGAAAAATGTTGATACAAGGCTCCGTATTGACGGACAGAACAGAATTATTAATAAAAAAATACTGTGAACTGCTGGATAGCGGTATTCCCGCATCGGAGGTTCTTGTATTATTACAGAACTCGTACAAAAGAGAGCTTTTTTACAATGCCGTAAAAAAGAATCTAAAAATAAATCATTTTGAAAATCCAAGGATATATACATTCAACGGCTTGTGCTATAACGCCATACAGAATACCTGGCCGATGATTGAAAACACAATAAAAACAGGTTCAGAAGAAGTAAACCCTCATTTGACCGGACTTGAAATATCCCAATTTTTCTTTAAACATGCAATCAAAGAAGCCGGATTTAAAGACTATAATTCTAAAATAAACCTGCTACATCAGCTATTTCGAAGAAATTCTCTGATAGTAAACAACAATTTGTCAGAAGAGGATGTACAAACCCGCTCAAAAATACTAAATGAAGTATTTGACGGCGATGCAAAAACAGCAATAGATATTTTTAAGAAAAAAACAATAGAATACCGTTCTTTTGACTATATCAGGCAGGTAAGCATTTTTAAATACATATACGAAAAATTTGACTGTTTCAAAGATATAAAATACCTGATACTTGATGATGCAGATGAAATCACGCCCGCAGAATTTGAGTTTGTAAAACACCTGAAAAGCCGTTTGAAGAGTGTATATATAGGTTATGACAGATACGGTTCATCCAGATTGGGATACCTGAACACAGACATAAAGACAGTCGAAAGGCTTGAAGCTTTTTTCAAAGATGAAGAAGTAAAAAATCTTGACGAAACCCCGGCATACAAAAAGCCATCAGAACTTTTAACTTTTACACGACGGCTTGAAATGATAGAAAAGGCGCTTGAAAAAGTACAGGATTTGATTGCTTCGGGAATAAATGCGGGTGACATCTGCATAGTAGCACCAAATGTTGATAATTCTTTAAAATTTAGTATTAAAGAAAAATTTACACCCAAAGAAATCCCTTATCAATTTTTCTCTGGAAGTGAAAAGTTATGTTCTGACAAAACCGTAAAAAATGTACTTTCCCTTTTGAAACTGTCACTGGAGGAAAAAGAAGATATCTACACTGTACGTCCTCTGCTGAATGAAATGCTGAATATTCCATTGAAAAACTGTATGAAAATAGTTGAAAATTACAAAAATAACGGATTTTTTTCTTATTGCAATCTTGAAAATGAAACATATAATATAAGGCTGCAAAAGCTTATTGAAACAATAGAAAAAATAAAAGACAAAAATCTCTTAATAAGTGAAAAAATTTTTATAATATATAAAAACCTGATTTTGCCTCAAAATGAAAAACATACGAATTTTGAAAAATTGAATTTTCTTTTAAAACAAATAACGGATTTTGAAGAAGTTTTTGAAAGACTGGCAAAGAACAGAACATTCCAAAGATCGGTAATAACACAAATAGAAAATTCTATTATCTCCGAAAACCCTTCATCCGCACCGGACATCAAAGAAAATGCAGTCATTATCGCCACTGCGCAAAAAATAATTGACTACGCAATAAAAACAAAATATCAGATATGGCTTGATACTTCATCCGGTCAATGGATAAAAGACGATTTCGGCACACTTTACAACGCATGGGTATTTCAAAACTCCTGGGAAAAAGAGTCTTTTACATATGAAGACAATATTGAGTTGTCAAAATTCAAGACAGAAAAGATGTTGAGAAAGCTGTCTTTGCTTGCCGAAGACAGTATTGCCGCCTTTTCCAGCATATATGATGAACAGGGAAATGAAAATCAAGATGGTTTAAATAAATTCATTATTGACGATACACAAATATCATCGAACAAAAAAGACTTTGCTTTTTCCTTCACCCCGAGAGAAGACCAGAAGCCCGTACTTGAATACAATTCAGGAAAAATGGCGATAACTGCCGTCCCGGGCGCAGGGAAAACGACAATCCTTCTTGCTTTGATAATAAAACTGCTTGAAAAAGGTATAAAAAGTGAAAATATCTTTGTTGTAACTTATATGGAATCAGCAGCAAGAAATTTTAAAGAAAGGATAAAAGCAGCGTGTCCTTCACTTGAAAAGCTTCCTAATATATCAACTATTCACGGAATGGCACTCAGAATTTTGAAAGAAAATTCAAATTTTGTAAAAGCCGGTCTGGATGAAAACTTTGAAGTTTGCGATGATACACAAAGACAAAAGTTTATGAGAGAAATTCTCGCAAAACTCCAATTTAATCAGGAGGAATACGACAAATATCAAAGTGCCGTCACTTCAATGAAACTGTCCGGCTCAGACAAAATCGCATATACAAAAGACAAAGAACTGCAAAAATTTATAAAATTCTATCATACATACAACCTGTACCTAAAAAACAGAAACATGATTGACTATGACGATATGCTGCTTTATTCAGTTCAAATTCTCAAAAGCAATCCGGATATTGCACAGTACTATCAGGATATGTGCAAATTTGTAATTGAAGACGAAGCACAGGATTCTTCAGTAATTCAGCAGCAGCTTTTGAATATACTCAGCAAAAAGCATAAAAACCTGATACGCTGCGGGGATATAAATCAGGCAATTACAACAACTTTTACCAATACGGATTTAGACGGTTTCAAAGATTTTGTACAAAAGTCCAAAAATGTAACAATGGATCATTCTCAAAGATGCGCAAAAGATATTTTTTCGCTGGCAAATGACCTTGTCACAATGTCACAAACAGAGCCCGATTACAAAAAAGCATTTTTTGACATAAAAATGAAAGAAGTACAAGGCAAAAATCCGCAAAATACAGGTGCATTAAAAAGCAGACTGTTTGAAAACTATACGGAAGAACGCTCATATATTCTCGAACAAATACGAAATATATTTTATGCACAACCGGATGCATCAATTGCTTTACTTGTCAGAAACAACTATCAGATAGAAGACTATTCGTCGTTTTTCTCAAACTACGGATACAATGTAGTAACAAGAAGCGACGTGCTAAACAGGCAGCCTGTATTTTCACTTATTTTTTCTTTATTAAAATTTTGTACCTACCCGTGGAGAAATGAAACGGTTCTGGAAGCGGCAAAAGTCTTAAAAGAACAAAAACTGTCCGTATTTTCACAAACGGATACAGACTTTTTAAACAATTTAAAAACTCCGTTTATACTGCAAAACCAGGATACACTGAACAGTGACAATCTTTCCAGATTATACTGGGATTTAAATTACTGGCTGGAGAACTCCTCGCTGGATATGGAAGAATTTGCACAAAAAGCGGGAAATTATTATTACAATTCAGAAATTGAAAAATCAAATGTTTATATGTGTGCGCAGCTTTTCAAAACATTTCAGACACAATATCCGGATAGAGAAATAATGATCGAAAAAATCAAACAGGCAGCAAACAAGCCCGCCGGTGCAAAATTCAAATTCTTTACTGAACAGGAAAAAGAGGAAAAGCAATCCGGAGGTTCAATACAAATTATGACCTTCCACAAATCAAAAGGAGACGAGTTTGACTACGTATTTATTCCCGAATTCAGCGAAGATATTCTGCATCTGGATAAAAACAAGATAAAAATTAAATCAAAAGAACGGTTTCAAGAAGCAGTAAAAGGTTTAAACTTAAACTACAAGAAAAAAGACGAAGGGGAACAAAAAATTTTCTTGCTGGAAGAAAATCTTCGCCTTATATATGTAGCAATTACAAGAGCAAGAAAAAAATTGTTCATAACATGTGCAAAAAAATATAAGAAAAATGCAAAGACACAACCGTCACTTTTGTTTGAAAAATTGACAAAACTTTCGGGAGCAGTAAATGTTAAGTAAAGATAACACACAGACCTACACACTTGCAAAACTTCAAATGTACGACGAATGTCCTCAAAAATACAAGCTGTGTTATATAGACAGGGTGCATATAGTTGAAAATATACAGAAACTAAACGCATCCAAAACAGGAACAAATATCCACAATATTGTAAATTTTTACCTGAAAGGTATGGATGTATCAAAACTCGTCAATGCGCTTTCGCCAAGAGAAAAAATCCTGTGGCACAATTTTAAAAACAGTGAGATAAAAAATCTGAACTATATTGCAAGTGAATACGCATTCAACCTCAGAATAGATGAATACTGGTTAACGGGCAGAATTGATGCCCTTTTCGAAACAGGAGATGATTATATTATTCTGGATTGGAAAACCGGTGAATCTTTCAGCCCTGAAAATGTAAAATTCCAGACTACATTCTACCTGTTTTGTATGTATGAAATATTAAAAGCAAAAAAATATCTAAAAGAACCCAAACAGTTATCACTGTATTATATGGATTTATATGCAAACAGTCTGGTAAAAATACATTTTGACGATGATTTGTATATAAAATACAAAACACAAATACTTGATATTATAAACAAAATAAACAACAGCGCGAACTTTTTCTGCAACAAAACAGACAAATGCAAACAGTGTAAATATTATAGAGCCTGTCCGTATTTATAATTATTCATAACAATATAAAAAAGACCTGCCATTTATTCATTTACCTGCAGGTCTTAAAATTTTTATTCTATTCTAATCCAAATAGAATGCAGTTATAACTTTGTGAGATTCTTCCGCATATTCAATTGCCTTATGCAAGGTGTTTGAAGTATGAGACAAGAAACAAATCAACTGCTGGCAGTCGTCAATGATTTCTCTGTTGCAAATACGGCTTGCATCCGCAAGAGTCATCATCGCTCTGTCCGCATGTTCGATAATATTCGGCACGCCAATCAATTGATCCTGAACATCCGAAGGCTGCTGACCAATTGTCTGCGGCAAAATAACTTTCAATTTTTCAGGATTGGATTTCATAGCACCTCTGATAGTTGCAGCATTTGTTCCCGAAGAACCGCCTGAGGTAATAATTGTATTACCCTGAGATACAAGCGCATATGACAGTGTTTCAATAATCTGCTGATGGGTAATAGGCAGATTACGGCTGCCGATAATAGCAATGCGTTTTTCAGACTGTTGAATAGTAGCAAGCTCCATAGCAAGCTGATCTACAGTGTTTGCATCATCTTCCGGAACTTTATCCAAATCATCAATCGGCACCATGATTGAGGATTGCTGTTCTTGATTTTCTTTGTTTTCTTCTGACATAATTTATCCTGAATTAAATATTTTACTTAAAAAATTTTTTTGATTATCATAATAATAGCATAAATTGACAAAAATAAAAGGGTTTTCGCAAAAGTTAAACAAAAAAGCCGAAACAACGGGAGCAAATCAGGGGAATAAGAGGGAATTGGAAGAATTACTAAACTCGCTTAATGAACAGCAAAAAGAGGCTGTTGTAGAAAAAGAAGGTGCATTGCTTGTACTGGCAGGGGCAGGCAGCGGCAAAACCAAGGTTTTGACGACACGTATTGTCAATCTGGTCAAAACAGGTGTCAATCCGTACAAAATTCTTGCTGTAACCTTTACAAACAAAGCAGCTAAAGAAATGCAAGAGAGACTCTCGAAAATGCTGGGTGAAGCGGTTGTAAAAAAAATGTGGGTAGGCACGTTTCACAACATTTGCGGCAGGATACTCAGATTTGATATAGAAAACTATAAAAGCCCGGACGGAAGAAAATGGGACAAAAATTACGTTATATACGATGATTCCGACACTAATACCATTATTAAAAATGCAATAAAGAAACTCAATATTGATGACAAAGTTTTTGCTCCAAAACTTGTCAAAGCGGCAATAAGCAATGCAAAAAGCAAAATGCAGGATGCCTATACTTTTTCAACAAGAGCCCGAGACTACAGAAGCCAAAAAATATCAGAAATATACTACGAATACGAAAAGCAGCTTATGGCAAACAATGCCATCGACTTTGACGACATGCTGCTTTTGACGGTTAATCTTCTTTCAACAAATAAAGAAGTCAGAAACAAATATCATGAAAGATTTTCACATATTCTTGTTGATGAGTTTCAAGACACAAACATCAGCCAGTATATGCTCATCAGACATCTTTATTCAAACGGAAAAACAGATGAAGAATTAAAAGGAAGAAGTCTGTGCGTTGTCGGAGATGTTGACCAGTCAATATACAGCTGGAGAGGTGCGGACTACAAAATAATTTTAAACTTTCAGTCCGACTACAAAAACTCTAAACTAATAAAACTTGAAAAAAATTACCGCTCCGTCGGAACTATCCTTGATGCAGCAAATGCAATTATTGTTCACAATACTGAACGTGTAAGCAAAAACCTATATTCAACAAAAGGTCAGGGAGACAAAATAGATATCTACGAGGCACAAGACGAGTCAAACGAGGCTTATTATATAGCAAGACAAATCAGAAATTATACAGGCTCCTTGAATGACTGTGCTGTTTTATACAGAACAAATGCTCAATCAAGAGCAATTGAAGAAGCGCTGATTTCACAAGGTATCGCATATCGAATGGTCGGCGGTCTCAAATTCTATGACAGAAAAGAAGTTAAAGACATAATTGCATATCTGAAACTTCTCTACAACAGACATGATTCCCAGAGCTTAAAAAGAATTATAAATGTACCAAAACGTTCAATCGGAGATACGACAGTAAAAAAAATCCAGGAATTGGCTGATTCTATGGACTATTCAATGTATGACATAATCGAAAACATTGATGAATATGATGATTTTTCTTCCGGTGTGAAAGCAAAACTCAAAGCTTTTAAAGACTTGCTGGACAAACTGGATGAAGAAAAAGAAAAAATGGCACTGGCAGAGTTCATTGCTTTTGTAATAGAAAAAACAGGATACCTTGCAGAACTGAAACAAGAAGATACAGAAGAAGCAGAATCGAGAATAGAAAACCTGCAGGAGCTTGTGAATGTAGCGAGAGACTTTTCACCTGATGAAGAGGACAATATTCTCGGAGAATTTCTTGCACAGGTGGCACTTGTCAGTGATCTTGACGAAACACCTGATGCGGATAACGCAGTAACGCTTATGACGTTGCATGCGGCAAAAGGTCTTGAATTTGACACAGTATTTCTTGCCGGGTTGGAAGAAGGCATTTTCCCGCATGGACGTTCTATCGGAGAAAGCAGCAACTGGCAGGATTTGGAAGAAGAAAGACGCCTTATGTATGTCGGTGTGACAAGAGCAAAGAAAAAACTCTACATTACATACGCAAAACGCAGACAAATGTGGGGAAGAACAGAATACTTCCAGCCCAGCAGATTTCTTTTTGAAATACCGGAAAACCTCACAGATAGACAGCTAAGCGATGATTCTATCTTGTCTTCAGGCAGAAACTCAACATTCAAACAGGCTGTAAGTAAAATTAAATCTGACCGTTCAGGTTATGTTGAAAAAACAAACTCATTTGGCTCAAACTTTGTTGCACCTGTTTCCGGTCAAACGGTACAAAGCATAAGCAAGGTCGTAAAGCCAAAACCTACTTATAATCAGAAGGAAACAAAACAAAACAACTTTGTCAAAAGAGAAGCCTTTGTCGTCAAAAATGAAATTAATAAAGCCAAGGATGAAGAAAAAATCAAAAAGCTTTTGGAAGACAATCCTATTCAAAGGATGCTTGAAGAAAGAAAGCGCAAACAAGCAGCACAGGCAGCCGCAAAAGATTCAGAAGCAAGCCGGAACGAATTTGCAAAAGGCGACAGAGTTTTCCATGGCAAATTCGGAATAGGACATATTGAAGAAATCAAAGAAATAGGCTCATCAAAAATGTATGTAATAGACTTTGGGAAACAGGGAAAAAAAGCTGTTGATGCATTGTACTCTAACTTAAAAAAATTCTAGCCGATATAGCTGTTTGTATTAGAAATCAAGAACTTTAAGATCCTTCAGTCGTTTCACTCCTTCAGGATGACAACCGTAAATACGTCATTCTGAGGCGATAGCCGAAGAATCTAATGTTAAAGATCCTTCGGGCTCTGCCCTCAGGATGACGACTATATTGTCATCCTGAACTTGTTTCAGGATCTTACCGGATAGGTGATAACACATCAGATTGG
>CALVEJ010000020.1 GCA_944326535.1 Candidatus Gastranaerophilales bacterium
GCCGGTTCAAATATTTCGGGAAACAGCTTAACCATTTCAAATGAAAATTCAGGCGTTGTTTCAATCGGGGAAAACGCAGACCTTGATGCGGTACAAAACCTGACTGTATCAAATACTGCTGACGGCGGTATTCAATTTGGTAATGCTTCTTCCGTCATTGCCGGTGGTAATACACAAATTACCTCTGCCGGAGGCGGTATAGATATCGGTGCCGGTTCAAATATTTCGGGAAACAGCTTAACCATTTCAAATGAAAATTCAGGCGTTGTTTCAATCGGGGAAAACGCTGACCTTGATGCTGTTTCCGATATATTAATCAACAATGATGCTGACGGGGGAATTCGGATTGGTAATACATCTACAATTACTGCCGGAGCAGTCAATACAATATCAAGTGCAGCAGGCGGTATAGATATAGGTGAAAATTCATCACTTTCCGGCAGCAGCATAACACTGGAAAATCTTGTATCAGGAGGTATTGAAATAGGTCAAGACTCCGAACTTTCAGCTACGAACGACCTTACGATTAAAAATGAAGGTGAAAGCGGCATTCTGTTTGGTGATGCAACATCTGCTACAGCAGGAGGCAATACGGTTCTCTCCAGCACAAACGGAGGCATAAACCTTGGAGAAAATTCAACTGTTTCCGGAAACAATACTCAAATTACAAGCGCCGGCTCCGGAGGTATTTCTGTCGGAAACAACACTAATGTTTCGGCAAATCAACTGCTTACACTCGAAAACAACGGAACAAACAGTATTGATGTTAACGGAAGACTAAACGCAGAAAACATCAATATCTCCTCACAAAATTCAGACCTGAATATTGCCCACAACAGGCAGGACGGAAACATTTCCGCTAATAATCATCTGCAAATAGATATAACCAACGGAAACATAAACAATACAGACCCAACACCAGAAGAACAGGGTAACAACAAGGGTCTTATTGCTGGTGACGGCGGTATGGATATTGCGGTAACAGGCGGCAGCATAGGTGTACTGGATGAAACACTAAATGATATAGTAACAAACGGTTTTTCTTCATTAGACCCGAACAATGCTATAAACATAAGCACAACAGGTACAATAAATGTCTCAGCCGACAATGATATCAACCTCAGATCTGATGACACAATGAACGTAGGTACACTTTCTGCAAAAGATGTTCTGCTGTCATCAATAAACGGCTCTATTAACGCAGATAATGTCTCAACTGACAACTTATTCCTCTTTGCCGGCGGAGCAAACGGTGCAATAAATATACAAAATCTTGCCAATACAGGAAAGTTAAGCTCCGAATCAAATCTGGATACAACAATCAACAGTACTTCCGAGCTTAATATAGACTCTATGCTCAGCAAAAACGGTTCAATAAAAATTGATTCTGACGGAAACACGTATATTAACGAAATCGCTGCAAGTAATGACATTACAGTAAATGTTGAAGATGAAAAACTTACAATCACAACTCTCGGCAGGGTAGAAAGGGATCCGTCGGTTACACCCAGAACAGTAAATCTCACTGTAAAAGATGTCAATGGACAGGGCACTCAATATAGACCAGGTATGTCGTATGACGAAATAAACAACGTAGGACCGAACAGCAAGCTTGATATTTATCACGCATATGTTCAGGATAAAGTTACACTCAAAGCTGATACAATAACAGCACAGGTTTATGACATATCAGACGGATCTGTCAGCGGACAAAAACGTGTTGATGCAAACGGTAAAGAAGCAACAGGATTTCATAACGCAAACAGAAACGGAGAACTGCTTGAATTTGATATTCAAGGCGCAAATTACTCTCAGCCCGATGTCGGATCTGACCCTCACAACCAGTACTATACTCCTGATGAAAATGACAAACACGCTCTCAATGTCCATTTGACAATAGGTGATTCTGTTGACGGAGCACAATACGGAGCAACATTTAAAAAGTTGTATTCAGACTATGCCTTTATTGATACAGTTGGTTCTGACGCTGATGCATTTTCAACTATCAACGTAGAAAGCGGAATAATAGGCGAAAAAGCAATATTCAGAAATAACAAATACAGAGTTGATATTGATAATACTAATATTTCCCAAAATTATCCCATAAACAAGCACTATGACGATGAACCATATATCAGTGTAAACAACGACACCTCTTTCAACCTCGAAATGGGTGAAGATGTAAGAATTGATATAAAACCGCACAACCCGGCAGATGATGCGGGAGATATGATAAACAAAAATGATCCGAACAAACAAATAAATGTTCCGACAATAAACTACCTTACGCAGGAACCAAAAACAAATAATGACGAAAACAAGATTACAAGCAGTGAAAAATCAACTGCAGTAAAAAATATCTCATGGGTAATCAGAGATACAGACAACGAAATTTTGGGTGCTTCCCAGCAAACAGAAGAAAATCCTACGATTAAATCACTCGTAGCAATTTCGCAGGAAGGAATTCTTGTTAAAGCAGATACAAACAAACAAACAGGACTCAAAAAAGATAAAATACTCCATATTCAAATGAAAAAAGGAGATGCCTCCTTCAACGTTGACGGAATTGTTGAAAATACAAAAGCAGACATAGCCCAAATCAAGTTTATAAATATAGACAAACTTACACAAAATATTATGACAATGTGGTGTATGGAAAATGAAAATTTATAATACATCAAAAAATTGTTTACAAATTTTTTATACAGAGCAATAATATTTACGTAATAATTTTAAACTTGATATTTTCGGAGAAGGACAATGAGTATTTTTGAAGCCGGAATGCTGGTATGCTTTGGAATCAGCTGGCCGGTTGCCGCTTATAAAACATACAAATGCAAATGTACTCAAGGCAAAAGTATACATTTTTCTTACCTGATACTTGCCGGTTATATTTGCGGATTGCTGCACAAACTGATATATAGCTTGGATATTGTAATACTGCTTTATATAGCTAATATGATATTCCTAATTACGGATATGTGTTTGTTTTACAGATACAAAAACAATCCGGCACCTGTTACAGAAAAGATTTCCAACAAATAATAGGCTCTCTAATTACTAATGAAGAGAATCACCCTTGTCTTCTTCGGCATGTTTATGAAAATGCCCCCATCTGAAAGACGGGTATGTTTCTTTCATCTGTTCCCATGAAACATGTACATCATATCCCGTTTGATTTTTTTCAATCTCTGCCTGACGTTCCTTTTCCCACTCTTTTATAAAATCAATACACGCATGATCAATATAGTGAAGTCTTTCCGCACAAAGTGTAATATTTTTGTCTTTCGGAAGACTTTCCAGTGCCTCTATCAATGTAGGAAGCTGGATAAAAGTAATATTTCCATGTATTTTTGCAGTAACCGTATTTGTTTCTTCTGTATATTCCGTATCAATATCAACTTTCAAAACCTTGTAAGCACTTTTTATCAGGGCACAGAAAAAACCAACAAGTATACCTTCAAACAAATTAGTAAAAAGAATTGCAATCAGAGTTATTACATAAATCGCAAACTCACCCTTGCTGAGCTTTAGAATATGTTTTGCCGCATTAACATCCACAAGCTTGTATCCTGTATACACAAGTATAGCTGCAAGAGATGATATAGGGATGTAATTCAAAACAGCGGGGAAAAAGCTGACAAACAGCAAAATCCATACACCATGCATTATCGCAGACATTCTTGTCTGTGCATCAGCATTGATGTTTGCAGCACTTCGCACAATTACTCCGGTAATAGGCAGTCCGCCGACCAAGCCCGACAAAGAATTTCCGACTCCCTGGGCAATAATTTCTTTATTGTAATCAGTTTTTGACTTGTCACTCATTTTATCAATCGCTGTTGAGGTTAAAAGCGTTTCAGCACTGGCTATGAAGGTAATTACAAGTGCGCTGATTATGACTTTTAAATCAAAAATATGAGCAAATAAAGACGGTTTCAAAAAAGTAACTTCCTGCCAAAAATTTTCACCCACAGAAATATAGCTGATATCAAAATGCATCAAATTGGCAAAAAGCGATGCTGCTATCACAGCAACAAGAGCGGACGGAATGACTTTCAATCTCTTGTAAGGAAGAGCATTCCACAAAACAACAATTGCAATAGTCAAAATTCCGACCATACTCGCAAGATGATGAACAGAACCGTTCAACGGCAGAACCGAATCATATATCACCCTGCCAAGATCAAGTATATTTTCAACAAATGTATTCTGAGGTTTGCTGTCCAGCATTATATGAAACTGGGAAAGAAAAATTGATATACCGATACCGGCAAGCATTCCCTGTATTATCGCCGGAGAGATGGCACGAAACCATTTGCCGAGAGATAAAAAACCAAAAAGAATCTGTATTAACCCCACAAGGAAAACTATGAGAAACAGCTTTTCAATTCCAAGTGTTCCTATAATATCAACAACTATAAGAATAAGACCCGCAGCAGGTCCGGAGACCTGAAGAGAATTTCCGGACAAAGACCCTACAACTATACCGCCTATTATTCCGGATATTATGCCGCAATAAATAGGCAGCCCGCAGGCAATCGAAATACCGATAGCCAGAGGCATAGCAACGAGAAAAACAATAACCGATGCCAGAGTATCTTTCTTAAAAGAAGTTATATCAATCATATTATTATGCTCCGCCCAAAATCATTGTAAAAATTAAACCGTTATTCAATCATAACGGTTTAATCAAAAATATGCAATATCTGAAAATTTCGGCTATACAAGTGCACTGACAGCACCAGTAGCAAGTGATGTCATTGCTGATGATGCGTAGTAATTTTTACACAAATTTTGAGTCAGGTTTACTGCCGTATTTCTCCAGTTTTGAGAATTTGCCTGAATATCATTGTATGCAGACTTTAATATTCCCGACAAATTGCCGTTTGGGTCTGTCTCACTGTATGAAATAGATCCGTTGTCATCCGTATCAATGTTCGCAAACATTTTTTCCAGGCTGGTATTGTTCAAAAGCTTTTTCAATTCTTCACTTCTTGAGTCCTTTTTAACAGCAGAAGAAACCTCCTCCGACGAAAGCGCATTGTCTGCATTTTTATCAATTGAATCGTAATTGTTTTTTAAATACGAAGCAAATTCTCTTGTATCTGTGTTTAAGAACTGAGAAGTATACCCTTGAACCTTTGAATAAAGGTTGTTAATAACACCGTTTTGAAGGTTTGTATTATCTATTTGTATTCCCATAAGATATAATCTCCCCGTATTTTATTACAGTATAAACTTCATCAAAAAAAATGTTATCCGTCATTTAATGTATTCTAAAATACAGCCGCAAAGGCAATTGAAGTGTTTAAAAATTAAAGTTACGCTTACCTCTGACAGAGGAGGATTTTTATGAATAAAATTATCGCAGCAGTATTTGTAATACTGTTCAGCATTAATACTGCAAATGCCGCTTGCAGCTATAGAACGCAAAAGAAAATGCTTCACAACGAAAAAATGATAAGAAACAAGGTAATAAACGCACAGGTAAAAGGCAAAATGCTTGCTATTCAAGAACTTTCAAAATCAGATTACTGTAATAATCCGCAGACAAAAAGCAAAATCAAAGCATATGAAAAACAAATAGTAGAACTTACAAATGAAAAAATATGCCTGAAAAGAGAATATAAGGCATCATTGAAACTCTTGAGAGCTTCTCGCTAATCAATTCTTTTAAAAATCAAAGATGTATTTATTCCGCCAAACGCAAAATTGTTCGACATAATTATATCAGTATCAATATTTCTGCCTTCACCGGCAATATAATCAAGCTGAGCACAATTTTCATCAACATTGTTCAGGTTTAATGTCGGAGCATACCAGCCGCTGTTCATCATTTCTATAGACATTATTGCCTCGATTGCGCCGCAAGCACCCAGCGTATGCCCTGTATAGCTTTTCAAAGAGCTTACAGGAACCCGGCGTTTAAATATATCATATGTAGCAACAGATTCCGCAACATCTCCCTGCAAAGTAGCCGTGCCGTGAGCATTAATGTATCCTATATCAGCAGAAGAGATTCCAGCATCATCAAGAGCCAGCTGCAGAGCTGACCCCATAGTCTCATGGCAGGGGTTTGTAATATGCGTTCCGTCAGTTGATGTACCAAAACCGATAACCTCAGTATACATCTTTGCTCCTCTGCTTTTTGCATGTTCGTATTCTTCTAAAATCAATGTTCCGGCACCTTCACCGAGCACAAGCCCGTCTCTGTCCCTGTCAAAAGGTGAAGGGGTAAGTTTTGGTGTGTCATTTTTCAAACTTGTTGCGTAAAGCGTATCAAAAATAGCAATGTGAGAAGGATGAAGCTCATCAGCACCACCCGCAATCATAGCCGTTTCATACCCGTTTTTTATTGCTTCATAAGCATAACCTATTCCCATAGATCCTGATGTACACGCTGTAGATGTTGGAATAAGACGACCCTTTGTTTTAAAATACAATGAAATATTCACAGTAGTAGTTTGCGGCATCATTTTAATGTATGAGCCGGAATTTACGCCCCTGATTCTTTTCTCTTGTTCCATTGTGTAAAAATCTATGATAGAGACAAGAGAACCTGATGATGAACCATAGCTTACACCTGTCTGCCCGTTTGAAATAATTTCATCACCCAAAAGTCCGGCATCCAAAAGCGCCTGCTCGGATACAGCCGTACTCAATAGTGCAACCCGTCCCATTGTCCTTGTCACTTTTCTGTTAAAGTGTTCGGGCACTACAAAATCTTTTACCGGTGCAGAAAGACGGGTATTCATATTTTCATATTCATCAAGTTCCCGAGCATATTGCACACAGTTTTCAAATGTTTTCAATCTGTCAAAAGCAGTTTTTACATCGCATCCGAGCGGACTCGCAAGCGCCATGCCTGTAACAACAACCCTCTTTTTCACCTGTACAAGCCTCCGTTCACAGAAATAACCTGACCTGTAATGTATGATGCATCTTCACTCATAAGATAATTTATAAGACTGGCGACTTCTTTGGGCTGTCCGAGCCTTCTCATCGGAATTGTCTTTTTAACATCATCAACAGGGATATCCTGTAGCATATCCGTATCAATAATTCCCGGAGCAACACAGTTTACGGTTATTCCTCTTTTTGCCAGCTCCAGACTCAAAGCCTTTGTTGCACCTATTATTCCCGCTTTTGAGGCGCTGTAGTTTACCTGACCTCTGTTTCCCGCAAGTCCGGATATAGAAGAAAGGGTCACAATTCGCCCTTTAATCCTTTTTTCTATCATTGGCATAACAACGGGTTTTAGTACATTATAAAATCCGCCCAAATTTGTGTTTAAAACATCATCCCATTCGTCTTCTTCCATAACGGGAAATACGTTATCTCTTGCAATTCCCGCATTCAAAACAACACCATAATATACGCCGTTTAAATCTATATCCCTTGATATAACATCAAAACACTGCGGTCTGTTTCGGGTATCAAATTGCAAGAGTCTGGTTTTTGCACCGAGTTTTTGTATTTCGGACTCTGTTTCTTTAAGTTTTTCAATATTTTTATTGCAATGAAGAACAATATCGTATCCGTTTTTTGCAAGATACAATGCTGTCTCTTTTCCTATACCCCTGCTTGAACCAGTAACCAATACAAATTTATTCATAAACCCAAACTAGACTTCCATACTTTCCAACTCTTCCTGTGTTTTCGGCTGATAAACATTTATCACAGCCGAAGCACACTCGATATTATCATTATAAATAAAACACTCAAATGAAACAAGCTGGTTATCGCAAAACACTTGTCTCGCAAGGATTGTATATGTCTTCCCCAGTTCAAATTTCTCCAAAGAATTTTTATACTGTCTGCTGCCTAACAAAAATCCGACTTCCGGTTCTTTTTCTCCATTCATAAAATAAGCATAACAGCCTACAGTCTGTGCCATATATTCTATTCCGACAAGAGAAGAAATTCCGCCGAGATTTTCATCATAAAAAATTTTGTCTTTTGCAATAGTTACGGATGTTTTAACCGTTTGATCATCAAGACTTATATCAAGAAGTTTATCAATTAAAATCATCGGGTGATTGTGAGGCAAAATATCAGCAAGTTCATAGTGTTTATCCATCATTCCTCCCAAAGACAATTACGGCATTTGATCCGCCGAAACCAAATGAATTACAAAGTGCAAATTTATTTCTTCCTGCCTTTTCTCCATGTTTTGCAAGTCTTATCTGTGGCAATGCTGTATCGTACATACCATCATAGTTGTGCGGTATGAGATTTTTTTGATTATTAAGTTTATCATCAAGAAAAGCAAGACACATAGCAGCTTCAACACCGGCAGAAGCACCCAGGCAGTGTCCTGTAAGAGATTTTGTAGAACTTGCCGCTACCTTATCCGAAAAGACTTTATAAACTGCATTTGCCTCCATTATATCGTTTGTAACAGTGCCTGTGCCATGCAAATTGATATAATCAATATCATCAGGTTTTAAGTTTGCATTTTTCAATGCTGTTTCAATTGCAATTGAAGCCTGTATCCCCTGCGGATCCGGTGTTGCTGCGTGATAAGCATCTGAAGTTTCGCCAATACCCAGTATTTTAAATCCATTTTTTGAATTTTTTTCAAGCACAAACAAAGCAGCGCCCTCGCCTATATTAATTCCGTCACGGTTTCTTGAAAAAGGCTTGCAAATTGATTTTGACATGACTTCCAGAGATGTAAAGCCAAAGACAGGTGTTTTTGAAAGAGCATCCGCCGCTGCACACAAAACAGCATCGCAAATATTATTTTCAAGAAGCTTCACTGCTGTTGAAAAAGCTTTTACGCCCGATGTACAAGCTGTTGAGATTCCAGCATAGT
Source organism: Candidatus Gastranaerophilales bacterium (assembly GCA_944326535.1). GTDB lineage: Bacteria > Cyanobacteriota > Vampirovibrionia > Gastranaerophilales > Gastranaerophilaceae > Limenecus. Next base: position 8,822 of record CALVEJ010000020.1, read on the forward strand.
AATTTTGGAGCCCGAACAGTTCTTTCAAAAATATTGCGGGAGAACCTATCTGTGAATGAAAAACATCATGACTTTTTTCATATTCATTTACACCGACATTCGTAGATCCGACAACCACGGCTATTCTGTCTTGTCCGTACCTGTCAATCAGTGTCTCTATCTCGGGTTGTATCTGTCTGCAGCAATGCAGCAAAAGAGAATTTGTTCTTGTGTTAAATTTTGGGTTTTCTATCAAAGGCAATTCGGTTTTTACCTTGCCAAAATATAAATTTGTACCTTTTATTATACTGTCATCAGGAGAAAAAAAACCGTCTCCTTCAGACAGGGCATTGTGAAAAATTTCTTTTATGTCAGTACCGAGATTGCAAACAGCACTGTATGATGTAATAGAAATATTTGTCATATTTGATATAATACTACCATGAATGAAAAAAAAGAATTTTATATATCTAACATAAATTTTATCAGCGGAAACATTGATGATGTTGAGATAGACCTGTCGTTTATACCGGCAATGTCAAGAAGAAAACTCAGTCTTGTTGACAAAGCCGCAATGAGCGTGATGAATAAAGCATATTCAGACAACAACCCTGAACTCATTTTTGCTTCCGAATACGGTGAACTGGACAGACTGAACAAAATTATTTCACAGTATCAGCAAGACAATGAGGTTTCGCCCTTTGCGTTCAGCACTTCAGTACACAACAGTGTAGCCGGACAGTTTTCTCTTTTAAACGGAATTAAAAAAAGCTACAATGCCATTTCTGCAGGAAAAAACACTTTCAGCGCAGGACTTTTGGAAAGTCTTTTGTGTACACGGACAAACAATGATGTGCTTTATTGTTACGCAGATGCATACAAAGAGGTTAAAGCCTGTGCTTTATCGGTTTCAAAAACACTGAAAGAAAATTCGATAAAAATTAAACTTTTAACCCAAAAACAAAATACGAAAAAAAACCAAAACGAGTTTGAAAGTTTTATAGATTTTGTAAATGAGAAAAAAGATTTTTTTGTTTCTTCCGACGGTCTTTTTTTGATTGAAAGGGGAGAAAACTAGATGAAACTCTTAAGATCATTTGTTGTTTTGTTCTTGTTTGCATTTTTTGGCTGCGGGGCAATAATAATAAATTATTTTGTTTTTCCGTTTATTTCTTTATTTTCCAAACAGGAAGAAAAGAGAAAACGTTATTGCTGTGTTGTTCACAAAACCTGGAAATTTTTCTGTTCAATGATGGAAAAAGCAAATTCCATCAAAGTTGAGATAAAAAACAGCGAAAAACTTAAAAACCTCAGCGGAAAAATTATTGTAGCAAATCATCCGAGTTTTATTGATATTGTACTTTTGATAGGAGCAATACCAAACACAGTTTGTGTTGCAAAAAAAGATTTGAAAAAGAACATATTTATGGGGAATATAGTAAAATCTCTGTATCTTATAAACGACGAAAACACGGACGACCTGATAAAAGAAACCATAGATATCTTGAAAGAGGGGTATAATATAGTAGTTTTTCCCAGCGGAACAAGGACATTGGAAAATGAACCTCTCAAACTGCATAAAGGAGCAGCATTAATGGCAATTCATTCACAGGCTGATATTCTGCCGATAAACATAAGCTGTGATTACAAATTCCTTGCAAAACATCAAAAAATATACGATGCCTCTGACAGACCCATAACTTACACTATTACAATCAATGACGAAATAAAAATTGCTGAATTTCTTCAGGGAAATCTGACCTCCATTCAACAGAGAAACCGTATAAATGAAGTTATAAAAGAAAAAATTTCCGCTGTTTCTAAAAATTGACTTTGATTTGTTCTTAGGCTATAAAATTAATAGTAAAAACAAAGAGGTCTGGAAGTTTTGGCTAATAGAGAATTGGAACAGGAATTAAAAAAACTCATCATTGACGTACTTGAGCTTGAAGACATAACCGTTGATGACATAAATACTGATGAAGCACTTTTTATTGACGGTCTCGGACTTGATTCGATTGATGCATTGGAGCTCGGTATGGCTTTGAAGAAAAAATACAACCTGAAAATGGGTCAGGACAAAGAAGAAAACAAAAAACATTTCTATTCCGTAAAAACATTAGCAGAATTTATCGAAAGCCAAACAAAGTAATAAAGGAAACAGATGAGCGAAATCAGCAGAGATAACATCCAAAAAGAACTGACAAACATTCTGGTAAATGATTTTGAAATTGATGAATCAAAAATCACACCGGAAGCAAATCTTTTTGAAGATCTGGAATTTGACAGCATCGATGCTGTGGACCTTGCCGTTCGTCTGCAGGAATTTACAAAACAAAAGATATCTCCCGAAAACTTCAAACAAATCAGAACAATAAATGATGTTGTTGATGCAGTGGAACAGCTTTTGAAATAGCAGGGTTTCGAAAGTGGAAAAGATAAAACAAATATTTAAAAAATACGGTTTTGTATTCTCTTTTCTTTTTACAATCTGTATCATTGCACTGTTTCATTTTACAAGGCTCAGGGGGTTAAAAATATACCCTGTTGCCGTAAATTTTGCTATTTTTTGGCTGTTTTTCTCCTCTCTTTTTACCAATGAAACAATTATTCAAAAATTTGCCCGCCTTTCAGAAGGAACACTGACAGAACCTGTCAAAATATACACAAAAAATCTTACTTATGTCTGGTGTGTATTTTTGTTTTTACAATTTTTATGCTCCGTTATTACATGTTTTCTCTCAGATACCGTATGGATAGTGTATAACGGTTTTTTGTCATATGTTTTACTGGGAAGCTTTTTTGCGATAGAATACGCAGTCAGAACCGTTTTTAGAAAAAGAAACAAACTGTAATGAACATCTTTGAGGTCTTTGGAAAAGACGAATACAAAAACACAACTATAATGAAATACAAAAACCGTATGTACACCATAGAAGACATACGGGATTTTGTGGCACCGTTATACAAATCATTGATTAAAAGCGATAAAAAAATTGCGGCAATTATATCTAAAAACAATTTTGATTTTTATATAAATTTTCTTGCAGCAGTTTTTGCGCAAAAAGAAATTTTTCTTGTTACAGACACAAACAAACACCTGTTATCCCCAAAAGACAGCATACTTCTTGACAAAATAACAGACAAAGACAAAGACCGAATTGATTATCAGGCTGACATTGAAAACACCTTCATAAATCTTTTTACATCCGGAAGCGGCAGCAGCCCCAAAAGAGTAAAAAAATCTCTCAAAAATTTAATTCTTGAGACAGAGAGCTGTTACAAAATTTTTGAAAATTATTTTAACAAACCGGCAGATGTGGTTTCTTCGACTCTTCCTCATCATATGTTTGGAATAATCTATTACATGATGCTGTCAATGTGCGCCTGCAATTCAATTATTTTTGATGCACAGGAAATACTGTATCCTGACAGTGCAGATTTAGGTGACAAAATTTTTATATCAACACCTTCTTTTTTGGAGAAATTTCAAAAACACAATGTAAGAATATCTAATCTAGTGCCGCAGTTGCCGCCGGCTCAACGCAGCCGCCACCTGCTCACCTTTTCAAATGACACTCAAAAATTTTGCTCACGTTCCTTATCGCAAAATTTTCTCGGACAATCTTCCGCACCACGAATTATTTTTTCGGCAGGAGACAAATTAAAAGAAAGTGTATCAGATTTCTTTTCAGCACAAAATATAAAAATAATAGATATATACGGAAGTACAGAAACAGGAACAATTGCATACAAAAATGCGCAAGAAACGGAGTACAATTGTTTTGGCGATGTCAAAATTTCAACTGACGACAATTCACAGGCAACAATAAAGTCTTCGTATTTTCTGGAAGACTCAATTGTTATTGCAGACATAATCGAACAAATATCTCCTGAAAAATTTATACTAAAATGCAGAAATGACAGAACCGTAAAAATCCAGGAAAAACGAATAAGCCTCCCCGAGATTGAAGCAGACATAATCTCATTACCTCTGATTAAAGATGCATACTGTTTCAAATCGTCTGAAAAACTTGCCTGCGCTGCTGTTTTAACAGAAGAAGGACAAAAAATATGCATAGCAGATCCTGTTGGACTGACAAAACAGCTAAAAATGCAGCTGAATAACAAAACAGAAATTGTTCCGCAAAAATGGCGTTTTCTATACGAAATACCAAAAACCCGAACAGGAAAAACCGACAGGCAAAAAGCAGAAAAATTCTTTAGTACAAATATAACGCTGCCTCTCATTATAGACAAAGTGCGAAAAGAAAATGAATTCTTATACAAACTTGTTTTTTTGAAAAACAGCAACTTTTTTAAAGGACACTTTGACAAAATGCCGATTTTACCGGGTGTTGTTCAGCTTTATTCAGCCCATTACATAGCGCAATGTGCATTTGGTGAAAACATACCGGAATCCCCGGCAAAAAAAATCAAATTTTCACATATAATAAAACCTTCGGATGTTATTTCTCTTGAACTAAAAAAAACAGACACGTCAGTATCATTCTGTTATAAAAAAGAAGATAAAGTTTGCTCAAGCGGAGTTTTCTCATTAGAAAAAAAATAGTAGAATAAAAACTATGAAAAAGATAGAAACAAATTACAAAACAACCGTTGAATTTTATGACCTTGACCCTATGAATGTAGTCTGGCACGGAAACTACATCAGATACCTTGAAGCGGCAAGATGCGATATGCTGGAAAAAATAGGCTACACATACGAAGATATGCGAAAAGAAAACAATGCCTATCCTGTTGCAAAAATGGAATTGAAGTTTATAAAATCCGCAACATTTAAACAGCGGCTTAATGTAAAAACAACATTGCAGGAACTCGAGCCTGCTTTGATTATCAAATATGAAATCACTGATGAAGAAACGGGTAAAAAACTGTTTCAGGCACAAAGTATGCAAATCAGAGTAAATATTGAAACGGGTGAAACAATCTACAACGCCTCCGAAAGTTTTTTGAAAAAAATAGAGGAATACAAAGAATGAAAAAATCGGTATTATTAATATTCTGTATTGTTTCTTTATGTACCTGTGCATTTGCTGACAGTGTATTTTCTCACAAAATATCCGCTGAAAACGCAGCAAAAAAAGCACCTGTTTTTGAAAGTGCATGCTGCAAATTTTCGCAGCAGCGGCAGATGAAATCGACAAACACCATTTTGAAATCGGGCGGGAATTTCAAATTCATTAAAGACAAAGGGGTAGTTTTTGAAACAACATACCCTATTCAATCTACAGCTTCATATACATCAGGACAAAACAAAATTGTAAATAGAGTCATAAAAGCAATAACAAACAAAGACTATTCATATCTTGAAAAAAACTTTGACATATACAATATGGAATCAAGTACAGGATGGGTGCTTGCTCTGAAACCAAGAGCTGACGGACAGCTGCAGGGAGAGATGAAAAGCATACAGATTTTTGGCACAACAACAAACGGCAAGGGTTTAATCAACAAAATAATAATTGACGCAACCAGTATCAAAACAACTCAAATCTTTACGGACTGCAAATAGATGGATAAAAACAAAATACTAACCGGATTAAGAATACTTTATATCATAGCAATACTGTTTTTGCTGGCTTTTTGCATAATTAACCCTAAGTAGACACCGACAAATATTTTGAAAGCAATTTTTTCAAACAGTGAACACGACCGGCTCCTGGTTGATTTAAGCCAAAAATATTCGGGAAGATTCAATATAATACTAAAATCAAAAAATACGGAGAGTCTCGACAAAGCAAAAAAAGAGCTCTATGAGCAGATTTCCAAAGATCACTTCAAAAAAGATATCACACAGAATGCCGATTTGAGAGAAGTCCTGAACACATACAAATTTTACAGCGCAAACCTTCTGTCATTAAAAACAGCACGACAAATAAAAAACTATGACTATGAACTTGTAAAAATGGAAGCAATGGAAAGGCTATACTGCCCTATGGGAATAAATCTGCTCCCCATAGAAGAAGATCCTTTTCTTCTTTTCAGCGATTATCTCCAAAGTCTGGGAACAGCAGAGAACACAGATATTACGGAGCTGGACGGATATTTTTACGAAACTGTCAGACTCAGCCTGAAAGATGACATTGCGCTTTCTCCGTCTCTGTTGAATAAAGAAATGAAAGAAGTAGTGTCGGCAAAACAAAAAATTGAGAATAAAAATCCCGATATACAAATATACCTCACAGGAGCACCTGTTCACACATACTACGCAAGTTCAAAATCAATGGTAGAAATAAACTTGATATGTATACTTTCAATTCTTTTTATTGTAATGCTTTGCAAATTTTATTTCAAAACATTCAAACTTCTTATACCGATTACTCTTAGTCTGTCAACAGGAATTATGGCGGGATATCTTTTGACATGTGCGCTGTTTGACTCGATACATATACTCACGTTTGTGTTTTCAACAACGCTTATAGGTATTTGCGTTGACTATTCCTTTCACTTTTTTGCGCACAACAACGATATTGACTCTGTATTCAAAAGCCTGACAACAAGTATGCTCACAACAGTTTGTGCTTTTTTGATACTTTTGTTTTCAAAAATAATTCTGTTGCAGCAAATAGCCGTATTCACTGCAGCCGGGTTGTTTTTTGTATACCTGTTTGTTGTACTTTTTTATCCGTCGATTTGCGGAAAAATCTCACTTGATGTAGCAGAACAAATGCAGCTGCCTGAAATCTTTTCATATTCACCGGATAAAAAGACAAAAAAAATTATAATAGTTCTATTGCTTGTTTTTTCTGTAACCGGCATTTTCCAGATAAAATTCAATGATGACATAAAAGACATGTACAAACCGCCGAGAGCACTGCAAGAAGCAGAAAAGCTCTATTCAACGCTTTCACAGAATGCATCGGATATTACTTTTTTTGTTGTAAAAGGCAGCGGCATTCAGAACATGCTTGAAAATGAAGAAAGAATTACACAATACCTGCCATATGACAAATTCTATGCGTTGAGCAAATTTGTCCCTTCAAAAAAACAACAGCAGGAAAATCTGGAACTAAAACACAAACTGTTTCAAAAAGAACTCAACAATTATGCGACTTTCCTCTCTGCAAAAAGCAAAGCAAGATTGCTGCAAAAATCACAAAGAATGGGATACCTGACTCTGGACAAACTTCCAATGCCTGCATTGCAGGACTTTTTTGCGCAGCAAAACACATCCGTTATTATTTTGAAAAAGTCAGCAGTTGACAGGGATACAATACAGGGAATCTTAAAACAAAGTCCAAATGCAATGTATATTGATTTAAAACAGGATATTTCAAACAAAGTTTGTGCATGCAGAAAAGCTTGTTTATCTTTAATACTGCCTGTAATTTTACTGCTATTTGCGGGACTTTCAATCATATTTAAACCGAAAAATGCAGCAAAAATCCTTCTCCCGTCTATACTCGGATGCCTGTTTACTATGGGAGCAATAGGATTTATACACCAGGGAGTAAGCTTGTTTCACATTCTGGCAATGTTCTTGATAACAGGTTTCAGCATTGATTATTCCGTTTTCAGATTTAGCGGAGCAAAAAATTCAACAGCATCCAATGCGGCTGTATTAATCTCCTGTGCAACAAGCGTATTTTCTTTCTTGCTGCTGTCTATGACAAGTTTCAAATTAATCAGTTCACTGGGGCTCGTGCTGACACTTGGGCTTTTGAGTTCATATATCCTGAGTTTGCTTCTCATATCAGCACCTTTGCAGGAAGAACATACAGACAACATATAATCATTAAAAAGTTTTAACGTTATCTCATTTTGCACGGGCGCTTGAAGCTTTATTCCGGCTTCATATCCTGTCCAAAAGCGATAAAAAAATTCTTTTTTTGATAAACAGCCTTCATCAAAAGAAAGATTGTAATACCGCAAAAGTCTTTCAAAATCACGATCTTTCATAAATTCTATATCAGCGCCGGTTTCAATAGCTGAAAAAGCAGCGAGTATTATGTCATTTGAATGAGAAATACTGAATTTGATATTGTTTTCTTTTGTTCTTGGTTTTTTATTTTCAATAACTATTTCTAAACAGTCTTGATTGTAAAAATATTTCAATACATACTTTACCAAAAAGCGCCCGAGACAAAATTGTTCAGCCCTTTTCTCCGATTTAAAAGAATTGTTTTCCAAAAACGAATACAAAGAATTTCTGTCTATATGTTTTAAAAACTCGCTTTTTCTGATAAAAAATACATTTTGCATATCCATGTTATAATTTTAAGTGCATTATGGAAGAAAAAGCAACAAAAATAAAATACAGACGGAACAAAAAATCAAACTCCTCCAGAATAGATGCGCTGACTCAGGCACAAAAAATTGCATTTGCGCCTTTTAGTTTTCAGGTAGTAGAAGCGCTGCTGGAATTTGGCATTCTAGAAAGACTTGAAAATAAACCTGCAACAAAAGCTGAAATTATGACAGACTGCAGCGTTGACAGATACACGCTAGATGCACTTTTTGATGCTGCCGTATGTATCGGATTGATAGACAAAGACGGAGACATATATTCCTGCACAAAACTTGCGGAGGCATTTCTTTTTGATGAAATGACAAGAGTAAATTTCAATTTTGTGAGAGACATATGCTACCTTGGCGCCAGTGAATTAACAACCTCATTCAAAGAAAGCAGACCCGCCGGACTGCAAAAGTTCTTTTTTGACTCATCCACTATCTATCCTATGCTTCCACAACTTTCCGAAAAGATGAAAAAAAGCTGGTATGAGTTTGACCATCACTATTCCGATGATTGTTTTTCCGAAATTCTGCCAATAATGTTCAAGTCGGCATTTACAGACTCCGAACAAAAAAATGTATACGATATCGGCGGAAATACCGGTAAATTTGAAAAAGCCTGTCTTGGCTACGACAGAGAATGTACTGTCACAATGTTTGACCTTCCTGAAAATATTGAGGTCGCAAAAAAATTGTTTGACACGGAACGCTGCAAATTTGTAAGCATTGATGTAATGTCAGAACAGAACTTTCCTCCCATTTCCGGAGCAGTTCTTATGAGTCAGTTTTTGGATTGTTTTTCAAGAGAACAGATATTGTTTATACTGAACAAGCTTTCAACAGCAATTGATGAGAAAACAAGAGTCTTTATTCTTGAACCTTTTATTGACAAACAGATGTTTGAAGGCGCTGCTTATGCGCTGTCCCATATTTCTTTGTACTTTACCTGCATGGCAAACGGAAAAAGCAAAATGTATAATGAAGCGGATTTTGAAGAAATTTTGGCATCTTCCAATCTTGAAATTGTAAAGAAACACCAAAATATAGGCAAATACGATTATACGCTTCTGGAGTGCAAAAGAAGATGAAATGGTATCAGATGAAAGAACAGGCAGCCGGAGAAAAACGGCTGATGCTGCTGTGGTATTTATACAAACTTTTCGGAAAACATTTTGTTTGTTTTTTCGTTTACTTCATCGCATTTTTTGCCTTCTGCTTTTCCAGAGAAATCAGAACATACACGAACAAGAACCTCTCTGTTATATACGCTTATACAAAGAATCCAAAAAGCAGACCAACTCTGCTCAACAGGTACAGAAATGTACTAAACTATGCTTTATCTCTCGTTGACAGAATGGAATCATATACAAAAAACTTTCCGGTAGAAAAGATAAAATTTGACAATATCGAGCAAAAAGAAGAAACCGTACGTATTTTGAAACAAAATACAGGCATATTCTTTATCTGCTCCCATATCGGAAATATTGATATTATGAGATCATTTATCGATTCTCCAAAAAACAGAGTAAACCCTCATGTAAACATCTTTTTGAGTGAAGAACACTGTAAAATATTCAACAATTTTTTAAAAAAAATTCAGGCAAAAACAGATGCTGATTTATTTCCTGTTGAACAAATTGATATAAACACATCTATTGAATTAAAAGAAAAAGCAGACAACGGCGATATTATTTTTATTGCCGGAGACAGGATTTCTTCCGGAAACTCAAGTATCTCAGTTAATGCCCAGTTCCTGGGCAAAAAGATTGAACTCCCTGCCGGTACATTCAAACTCGCACAGCTTATGGAAATACCTGTTTACTTTGTATGTGCCCTAAAAACACAAAACGATACCTATACAATCTACTTTGACAAATTTGAAAATGATGAAAAGCTGTCAAAATCACAAAACTTCAAAAATATGTACTCACAATACACTTTGTTTCTGGAAAAAATGGCAGAAACCGCACCGCTGCAGTTCTACCATTTTTACGATTTGTTTGATGACTAATATCTCGTATCGCTCCGTCATACTGAATAAACAACAGTAAACGAAGAATTTTTACAACCTTTATGCCCTTATTCTTAATGTTCTCATTGCATTCAATATTGCAATAAAAGAAACACCCACATCGGCAAAAACCGCGCCCCACATTGTAACAAAACCCATTGCACCCAAAGCAAGAAACAGAACCTTTGTACCGATAGCAAAAACAATATTTTGTTTTACAATTGACATTGTCTTTTTTGCCAATTTTATAGCAAATGCAACTTTTGACGGCTTGTCGTCCATAATAACAATATCCGCAGCTTCAATAGCAGCATCAGAGCCGAGAGCACCCATTGCCGCCCCGACATCTGCTCTTGCAAGAACAGGTGCATCGTTGATACCGTCGCCAACGAATATAACACTCTTTTTACCTTGTTTTTCCGCTGTTTGAGCAAGAATTTCTTCAAGTTTTTCTACTTTGCCGGAAGGAAGCAATCCGGAATATACTCTGTCCAGTCCGAGTTTTGCCGCCGTATAGTCTGCCGCTGATTTTGAATCACCTGTCAACATTACTGTTGTAACATCTGATTGTTTTAATTTTCTTATTGCTTTCTGTGCATCTTCTTTTACTTCGTCAGAGATAACAATGTATCCGAGATATCTGTTGTCACAGGACAAATATATTACAGTTCCGGCTTCTTGCTCTTTTTCAAACTCAACATTGTATTTTTCCATAAGTTTGCCGTTGCCCGCAAGAATTGAATGTCCTTCTACATTGGCTTTAACACCGTTTCCGGCAGTTTCTTCAACGTCTTTGATTTTTGTTTCATCAATGTCATTTTTGTATGCATTTTTCAAAGAAAGTGCTATCGGATGGTTTGAATAATATTCTGCCATTGCCGCATATTTAATCATTTCTTCTTTAGAAACACCTGCTTTTTCAATCACTTTTGTCACAGCAAATGAGCCCTTTGTCAGGGTGCCAGTTTTGTCAAAAACAACAGTATCTGCCCGAGACAACAACTCAATATAGTTTCCGCCCTTAATCAAAACACCGTTTTTTGAAGCCCCGCCTATACCGGCAAAAAAGCTAAGAGGTATAGAAATTACAAGTGCACACGGACAGGAGATTACAAGAAAAGTCAATGCTCTTTGAAGCCATACAGAGAAACCTGCGCCAAATACAAGCGGAGGAACAACAGCAAGCAAAAGTGCGCCGACAACAACCGCAGGAGTATAGTATCTTGCAAACTTTGTAATAAAGTTTTCTGTTTTTGCCTTTTTAGAACTTGCATTTTCAACAAGTTCCAATATCTTTGAAACAGTAGAGTCCCCGAACGGTTTTGTTACCTTGATTTTCAAAAAACCGTTTGTATTGATGCATCCGCTCAATGCTTCATCGTCAACCGACAATGCTCTCAGTGCGGATTCTCCTGTCAACGCAGATGTGTCAACAGCAGCTTCACCCTCGATAACAACACCATCCAGCGGAATTTTTTCTCCTGTTTTGACCACAATTACATCAGATACATTTACTTTAGAAGGAGAAACTTTTTTCAAACCGTCTATTGTTTGCAAATTTGCATAATCCGGTCTGATATCCATCAAATCTGATATGGATTTTTTGGATTTTTCAACTGCCCTGTGCTGGAAATACTCGCCTGTCTGATAAAGAACCATTACCATAACAGCTTCCGGATACTCGCCGATTGCAAAAGCTCCAAGTGTCGCTATACTCATAAGAAAGTTTTCATCAAAGACTTCTCCTTTGATTATATTTTTCAACGCTCTTAAAAGAACATCACCTCCGGAAAGCAAATATGCAGCCAAGAATATAGCAATCTTAAGCACAAATGGCACAGGAAACAGCATTACAGCAGCAGTAACAGCAAAGGCAACAGCTACTCTTTTCATGGGAGAAGCGCCGTGTTTATGTTTGTGTCCGTGTTCTTGAGTCTCGCAGCAATGATGTTCACACATAATCCTATCCTTTAGTTGAATAATTGTTCAATTATATTATCATTATAGTTGAGCAATTATTCAATTGTCAATATTTAAATGCCATAATTTTTACATTCTTAATATAGTTGAACAACTGTTCATTTGTGATAAGATAGAATAAGGAGAATTATATGGAAAACAAACGAACTGACTGTGAAGCAATAAATATTGATATAGTTAACAAAGTAAGACCGAACATGCCGGAGATGAACCTTCTGTATGAGTTGTCGGATTTTTTCAAAGTAATGGGCGACGGCACAAGAATTCAGCTTTTGTGGGCGCTTGAAGAAAGTGAGATGTGTGTGGGCGATCTGGCTGTGCTTTTGAATATGACAAAATCAGCAGTATCCCATCAGCTGAAAGTACTGCGGACAGCAAAACTTGTCCGTGCGCAAAAAAGAGGAAAAAACGTCTACTACGCACTGGATGATCATCACGTAAAACACATTCTTGAAAAAGCGCTTGAGCACGTATGTGAATAAAGCTACAAAAACATATAGACCGGCAAAATTATTCATTCCATATATGACACTATAGTACCAAGCGCTATGAAACAGTTTTATACGCAATACCGAATGAGCTTTTATAAAATTTTCTGTTCAGAAAAAATGCTTACGTTATAATAGTATAACCGTGAAAAAGATTAGACTGTTAATAACCTTTATAATTTCAGCCGGAATTTCTATCCTGCCCGTGTTTGCGCAGGAGCAGGAATATATAGCTTTGGATTTAAGTACTGACGACTCTTTTGAAACAGTTTTGAGCGGACAAGAAGATGATGACAATCCCGTTTCTGATGAGGACGAAGAAATTTATAAAAAAAGAAAACATCGTTTTGCTCCGCTTATTCAAGCGCCCAAACATGCTTCCGATTCTTCACGGGCAAAAGAGCCAAACATTGATTCTTCCGCTCAGTTTTTCTTATACAACATTCTGTCCAAAACAGCAAAAGACATATACAATCTTGAAATCGAAAAAACCAATGTGCCGTCACAGCTGTTGAAAGACCGGCTGACCTTTAATATTGAAAAAGGTCCGATTGAAAGTCTGCATATCTGGTCAGCCTATCATATGACATTTTCAGAATCGCTTCCGGAAAGAGGCGAGGCATCTTCTGCTTTTGATATGAGTCTGGTAAATGTTTTGATTGACGGAAAATTCAAAGGAGGAAAAGAAGATTTTCGCATAATGCTCGATCCTATGCAGAGAAACGATGCGCCGTATATGGGTTCTTTTTTTCAGGATCTTTACGTCGAAACACACAGAATAAAGAATACAAGTATTCTTGTCGGAAATTCACGTGTCGGAGTAGGAATGGAAGGTAACCAATCGCCTTACACCCTTTCATTTGTAAACCGCTCCCAAATTGCAAGAAACTTTTCAAATATAAGAAAATTCGGTGTAAGAGTCAGGGGAGACTACGATCTTGTAGATTACGATGCCGGAGTATACAGTTCCTCTACTAATTTTACATCATTTTTCCCCGGACACGAAGTTAATGCATGGATGAATATAAAACCGCTTGGAAAGACAGACGGTCGCTACGGACGGATGATAACAGGCGGGGGGCTTTCTTCCGGTGAAAAGCACGGAATGAATTATTTTGTATCAGGAGCTTATGTAGGCTACGACTACAAAAGATTTTGGGTAAAAGCAGAATACGCCAGAGCAAACGGCTCAAACGGGAGAGCAGGATTAACCAACAACAGGGCTCAGGGCTTTTTTGCTACCGCAGGATATTTTCTGACAAAAAAACTCGAACTGTTAGCACGCTACGACCAGTTTGATCCGGACAGAAATATTGACAACAATACCAGACGGGAATATACCCTTGGTTCTAACTACTATATAAAAGGACAGGCATTAAAGTTGATTTTCAACTATGTTTACTGCCAAAATGAAAATACCTCGGATTCCCACAGATTGATGGTCGGAACACAACTTTTGCTGTAAAAACAACAAACAAAATCACCACTCCGGATAATAATATACAGTGATAACCTCATTTGTTTTGAGTTTTGCATGTCCGCCTTTAATAAAATTTGTCAAAGATCCGGCAGGCGGCAAAAATGTCAGTGCCCACTTCAGAGGATAAACCCAAAGACTCCTGTCCTGTCCGAATTTTTCATATTGGTCTATGAGTTTGTTTTCTTCTATATTGTCAAACACAAAATCATCAAAAATTATACTTGCCGGAATACCGTTCATACCGCTTGTTATAATTGTTTCTACCTTTGCTTTAACTATATCGCCCTTTTTAACAATGCACTGCTTTTTATACCAAACATCATTCAATACACTAAAAACAACAGTTTGCCCTTCTGTTATCTCTTTTTCCGATTTTATATCAGCAATAATTGAAAGCTCTATAGGTATTCTTTTAACGCTTTCGTAATTGTAATTAGTCTTAACCGGCGGTTTTTCCAGTACTTTTCCCTGCAATGTTGTATCAACGAGATTGTCTTTGACAAGTTCAGCCGCCAAAACCGGCACCTGCACAAAACATATCAAAAATAGAATTGTAAAAAACAGTTTTTTATTCATATTCCAGTTCTTCCTTTGAGCCCGTTTTTACTTTTTGTTCAAACATTCTTCTGTTTTCCAAAGAGGTCAGCAAGAAGTTCTGGTAATGTTCATTTTCAAAATACGGGTTGTTTTGCAGATAATAAGGATACTTTGTGTAAATGTATTCATAAATATGCGCAAGTCTTTTGGATGTCAGATTTTTGTTTGAAAATCTGTCAAATCGTTTTTGGGGACAGCTTTTCTGAATTAGCGTAATCAATCCTACCGGATGATATCCCGCATTGACCATAAAATCCACAGCCCTTTTGTCTGCAACAAGTTCAAACTTTTTCGGTGCGACTTTTATTCTGAATGCTCCCATATAGCCATTGAATATACTTTCATATGACTTGAATGCAAGCAAAATTTTTCTGGACAGATAAGCAGCCATTTCATCATCATTTTCAATGTATTTGTAATCTCCGTCATATAAAATCACCTGTCTTGAGGTAATTGACGGATCCAGCTTCAGTGCTGATTTTTTCTCTGCTTTGTCATATGCAAAAACTATTCTTTTATCAATCCTATTTGCGTTAAGAATTTTTGCACCGATTTCATCAATACGCTGCTGTATCGTCTGTTCTTTTTCAATCTGTTCCATATCCGCAGCACAAACAAAAGGCTGCGTAAAAAGAAGCATTGTTATTATAACTATATATTTCAGCATAGTTTGTTTCCTTAATAATATCCAGACCCGATAGGACAATTCTATCATTAATTATTTTCGCTTAGTTTAATCTTAATATCTTTTTAATTTCTAAAGAATTTTTGTTTCTTTTGTAATATTATGTAGGTAAAAGAAAAGGAGTTAGCTTATGTTTCAAGTATACACACAAAAAAGAGGAGCTGACCTCACAAAAACTCTTGTAAAAGAATTTAAAGATCTTGAAGAAGCCTTTGACTGTGCACAGCAGGCTATAGAAGGAAAACCGGATTTAAAATATATAATTGAAGAAACATCCGGTCATTTTAACAGCTACGGAGAACTGCTTACAGATGTAGTTGCAGAGAGTGATTAATTTTATCAGATAAAAAGGAGAAAAATAGTGTTGACAAAAAATTCTGACATTACTACAAATTTTTCAGGTGTAGATTTTTCAAAATATTCATCAAAAATTACTGATTTTGTAAATGAATTTTCCAAAAGAGCAAACAAGAAGGGACAATTTCTGAACTGGGTAAACCTGCCTATGGAACAGCTCAAAAGAGTTGATGAAATTTACAACCTTGCAGAAAAACTTAAAAACCGGACAAATGCAGAAAAATTGAGTGTTATGGGTATAGGCGGTTCAAAACATACAGTTGAACATATGCTTTCGATCAACGGTCTCAATGTCAGACATGATGTAGTTGAGTTTTATTCAGATGTTGATTCTGCAAGTCTCGAAAGATTTTTGTACAGACTTGGCAATGATGTTACAAAATCAAACTTTATGATTGCATCAAAATCAGGTTCAACTTTTGAAACAAAAGACGGATTCTTAAGAGTGCTTGCAATGCTTGAAGATGCTTACAAAGCACAAGGACAAAGTGAAGAAGAGGCAAAAAAATCAGCAAACAAACACTTTATCGCAGTAACAGATGCCAATGCGGAAAAGAGCGAACTGAGAAGAACATCAAACGAAAACAACTGGCTCGGTGATTTGTATATCCATGATGATGTAGGCGGCAGATTTTCGGCGTTCGATGACCATGCATTGTTTACACTTGCATATGCGGGTATGAAAAAAGAAGATATGAAAGCAATGCTTGAATCTGCTCAAGAAATGTCAGAATTGTCTCTGTCTTCTGATTTGGGACTCAATGATGCTTTGAAAGAAGGTATTTTCTGGGCTGATGCAAAACTCAACGGAATTGATGCTTCTGTTCATCAATATATGGGTGCAATTTTTGAAAATACCGTATACTGGCATGCACAGATGCAAAACGAATCCGTTAAAGATACCCTAAAACAGGTGGCAAAAGTTCCTGATGCAATGCACCACAGTGCAGAAGCACATTTTAACCCTGCAAACAAACTGGTTTTTGCACTTACTGTTCCCGTTGACAATGGTGTTTGTAAAGAAAACGCAGATGCATACATTGGTGCGCTATCAAAATCCTATGAAGTAACAGGCGCAACATTTGTTGAACATATCAAAACAAACGGTATGGGACTCAGTGCCTCTGCTGCCGGAGCAATGACACAGTTGAGAGCCTTTGCAACAGTTTATCAGGAAATTGTTGAAAAAATTATGACAAACACAGCGTTTCCTGAAGTTCTGGACAGCGTATTGCAGCCGCATGTTGAATTCTACAAAAAGAATCTCAAAGGCGGAGTTGTCGTTCCGGGAAGAATTTCAAAATAAATTGAATAACAAGAAAAGATAGAGCGGGTGATTCACCCGCTCTGTCTTTTTGTTTAATCATTAATTAGAGGTTTTTTCCAAAAATTCCTTATAGTATTTGTTATCTTGGAATATATAAGACCTTTGTCCAAAATATTCATCATGGATTAAATCTCGTATGCTTGTTCCTGCTTCTTTCAATTTTTCATCAAGTTTTTCAAAATAAGAAACATCATTAGCCGCATTCATTACAGCTTTGAATATTACTCTATTACTTCCAAAGCCGCTGCTGGAACTAATCAAAACTTGTGCATTAAAGTCAATATTATCACCTGCTGCAATCTTATCCAAAAGCTCATGATTATTAGCGGTCATCGCCTCTTTTTCTTCAATACTTAATTTCTTTCCATCAGAAGATTTCAAGTCGGATCTAGGTGCCAAATCAGAAGCAGCCTGTGTCAAATTCTGACCTGTAGCTGAGTATAAATCTGTACCTTTTTGATAAGTACCATCTTTATAATATTGTACATTATCTTTAATATATGTTCCGTCATTGAGGTAATGTATTCCGTCTTTTATATATGTACCGTCACTTCGAACTAAATCCGCATCAAGCTTAACGAATTTTTGTTCAGCGTTATCCCAGCGATAATAAGTTTTTGTTTCTTCATCATAATATGTTCCTGAATGATCAGTTTTTCTGTAGCCCAAATTTTGTGCTTCTTGTGCAATTGCCTCGCTATCACCTTTAGCCAGAGCTTCTGCATGTTCTCTTGCTTTGATTTCAGGAGTATAATCGTGAATAAGATTTCCGTCTTTGTCTTTTAATTTCGTTTCATCAAAAGCATTTCCGTTTTCATATTCATATATTGTTCCGTCATCATTTACCTGATAGCGTTTAATTAAATTGTTGTCAAAGTCATATACATCACGAACCATCAGCTGATTATTAGCAGCCGGATCTTTTATATCCCTTTCATAACTGCCGTCAGGATATACGGCATCTGCCTCCATAGGCTCAAAGCTATTTGTCAGAAGATTCCATTTGTAGTATTGACCATCCTGGTCTTGATAGTATGCAGGGCATTCTGTTTTTTCGTATCCTGCTTTTTGAGCAGCCATATCTAGAAATCCGTTGTTTTGGTATTTCGACCAATCTACATCAACAGCCGGAGCCTCAAGCGGAGCATGCCACTCTGCAGATTCCCTTCTGTTTTCAACAGAACGTTCTACACCCTCTTCTATTGATGTTTTATCAATAGTTGAAGATGCTGTTTTTACATCTTTCTGCCTTTTTTCTTCTGCCCATTGAGCCTGCGCTTCTTCTGAAGATTTTGCATAATCAACCTTGCCGTGGAGTTTTACTTCATCACCGGCAAGAAGGTACTCTACACCGTTTTTGGCTGTTTTAACAGCATCAGGGTTGTATTTTTTGAATTTTTCTTTTTCTTGAGCTATTTGCTCTTTCGTCGGATTTTCTACACCTTGAGCCTGAAGTGATTTTTTGATTACTTCAGTAAAGCTGTCACCGGATTGTACGACATATGTATGCTGCGGTTTTGCTTTTTCTCTTGCTTCTGCCTCTGCTTTTGCTCTTGCCTCAGCTTCAGCCTTTGCTTCTGCTTCTGCAGCAGCTTTCGCATCTGCTTCTGCCTTTGCTTTTGCTTCCATCACAGCTGTGTACTCTTCATCTGTCATATATTCAAATTTATTTGCAGCTTCATCATATTTTGCAGGAGAAAGAGACATTTTATTATCGTGTTCAAATAGTTTCAGATACATTTCCTGTTTCGTATCATAATAAACGCCTTCATGTCCTTCTACTTTTGCAAGTCCAAGTTCTTTTGCCTGTCTATCTACGCTTTCCATTTTTATTGAGTGAGCAACTTCTTCATAATATTCATTAACAAGCGGCTGTGCCGCAACTTTTTCATCTTTACGTGTGGTTTTTCTAAGCACATTTAAGAATTCCTTAAAATCTTTTGCAAGGAAATTCTCACCATATTCATCACGAAAACCTTCTGCCATTTTAAGAAATTCATTGTCTGTCAATCTTGAATTGCCGTCTTCATCAAATGCTTTGAAAGAGTCCATGGCAAGAGCAAGCTCTTTGCTGTCTAAATTGCCGCTTTTATCCAAATCAAAAGCATTAAAAATATTCATCAAACGAAGATTTTTCTTCTTCGCCGCTTCCATTTCTTCTTTTGATATACCTTCTTTTGAAACCTGATTTACATCAAATCTTTGACCTTCGCCTATTTTTTTACCTGTCATACGCACACCTTTCATTCCCGAGCAAAATCACATATGTTTGTCTTATCGGAAACTATGCACGTAACTTTAATAAAAAACAAAAAATTTTCTCATCCCATCCTATCCTATAGGGTAGTATAAAAGGGTTTTAGCGGTTTGTAAATAATTTTTAACAATTCTATATTTGTAATAGAATAAAAATAAAAAGGATTTTCTCTATGAAAAGATCAATGACAATTGCAGAAAAAATACTGGCAAAACATGCCGGACAGGAAGAAGTCAGACCCGGACAGCTTATCAGTGCAAAGCTTGATATTACACTTGCAAACGATATAACCGGTCCCGTTGCAATAAAAGAATTCAAAAAAATCGGGATAAACAAAGTTTTTAACAAAGACAGAGTGGTTTTTGTCCCCGATCATTTTGTACCTAACAAAGATATCAAATCTGCACAGCAGGCAAAGGAAGTCAGAGAATTTTCAAAAGAACAAAATCTGACAAATTATTTTGAAGTAGGCAGAATGGGTATAGAACACGCACTTTT